>JBJTIJ010000190.1:0-8705 GCA_046094945.1 Planctomycetia bacterium
GCGATCACCTTGGCACCGTTGACGGTCACGCTGCCGTCCTTGGCCTTGGTCACCTTGAGCGTGGCGCCGGCCAGCGTCTTGACCTCGACCGTGCCCTCGGCCAGGTCGGTGGACAGCACGCGCGAGGGCAGCACGTGGTAGGTGAGCACGCGCGTCAGGGCGGGCTTGTCCTTCAGCAGGCCGTCCACCGTGCCGGCGGGCAGCGCCGCGAAGGCCGCGTCGTTGGGCGCGAAGACCGTGAAGGGCCCCTTGGCCTGCAGTGCCTCCACCAGGCCGGCGGCCTGCACCGCGGCCACCAGCGTGCCGAAGGACTTGGCGGCCACGGCCGTGCCGACGATGTCCTGGCGGGGCAGGATCACGCGGTCGATCACGTGGATCACGCCGTTGCTGCAGGCGATGTCGGCCTTGACCACGTTGGCGCCGTCCACCTGCACGCCGCCGCCCTGCTGCGTCACGCGCAGGTCGCTGCCCTGCACCGTGGGCGCCCAGGCCACCTTGGCCGCGTCGGCCGCGAGCACCTTGCCCGGCACCACGTGGTAGGTCAGCACCTGCGTGAGCTTGGCCTTGTCGGCCAGCAGGCCCTGCAGCACGTCGGCCGGCACCTTGGCGAAGGCCTCGTCGCTGGGGGCGAAGACCGTTAAGGGGCCGGGGCCCTTGAGCGTCTCGACCAGGCCCGCGGCCTGCACGGCCGTGACCAGCGTCTTGAAGGCGCCCGCCGCCACGGCGGTGTCCACGATGTCGGCGGCCTGCGGGGCCTCCTTGGCCTGCGCCACGGGGCCCACGAGGCCCAGGGCGGCGATCGCGCCGGCCACGAGGCCAAGGCGCAGGGGAGAGAGCAGTCGGTTCATGGGGCTAGGTCCTTGTCAGGGCCGGCAGGGCGCCCAGCGGGCGCCCCCGTCGCGGCCGGGTAGGGGGAGGAACAACCTCTAGAGCAAGGATGCGGGCGGCGCTGCAAGGTTTCAAGGAAAAAATCTATACAAAGCTGTCCGCGGCGCCGACCCCCTCCCGGGCTGGATGACCCCTCCGTGACGGCTGGGGCCCAGTCTAGGGGGCATGACGACCTCCCGCCGCCCCGCCCTCGTGCTGCTGCCCCTCCTCGCCGCCCTGCTCGGCCTGCTGCCCGGCTGCCAGGCCAGCAAGGGCGACCCCACGGGCATGGAGAGCGAGGCCTTCCCGGCGCCCGACATGGGCATGGTCTACGAGGCGGCGCAGGAGGCTATGCGCCAGCAGGGCTTCACCGCCGACAGCAGCGAGTCGTCGGAGGCGCAGGGCCTGGTGGTGTCGCGCTACCGGCTCACGATGGCGCCCTTCAGCGGGCAGGGCCACCGCGACAAGGCCACGGTGCGCATCAAGGCAGCGCCCAGCCGCCCGGCGTACTGGATCGCCGAGGTGAACGTGCTGCGCCAGCCCAACACGAACATCACCGAGCCCAGCAACCCCATCGCAGCCTCCTGGGGCGACGCGGTGCGCGTCAACGAGCTGGAGAACGTGATCCGCGCGCGCATCGAGATGGCCTTCGCCGGGCAGGGCGTGTCGGATGCCTTCCGCCGCGAGCGCGGCATGCTGCCGCGCCCCGAGGGCGGCCTGCACCTGGGCACGGGCGGCGCGCCCGGCTGGAAGCCCTAGGCCGGCGTCTCGCGCGCGGCGCGGCGCACGGCCAGCGCCAGCCAGCGGTCGGCGGGATCGCGCGTGAACAGCAGCGTGCCCGCCTGCGGGCCCGCCAGCCGCAGACGCCGGCGCCAGTCGTGCGCGTCGTCGGCCACGCCGCGGCAGCGCACCTCCAGCACGCCGATGCCGTGCGCGTCCACCCAGCGCTGCAGCACGGGCCGCGAGGGCGCCAGCACCTCCAGCACCTCCAGCCAGGTGCCCGGCAGCGCCGGCGCGGGCGCGGCGCCCAGCAGGCAGGCGATGCGCGCGTGCACGGGCACGAGGCCGTGCGCGGCGCAGGCCTCGCCCACCACCCCGGCCAGCGTGAGCGCCGGGTCGCAGTCCAGCACCCAGTCGCCCGGGCGCGGGGCGCGCGGGGCCGGCCACGGCGCCCCGGCACCTGCCACGCGCTGGCCGCCGGGCAGTGCCACGGCCGCGTGCGCCGGCGCGCCCTCGAAGCCGCGCCACAGCAGGCGCCGCTCGCGCGCCTCGCCGTCCAGCGACACCACCTCGCTGGCGCGCGTGGGCGCCGGCGAGGGCCCGCCGGGCGCCACCTTCACCAGCGCGCGCGGATAGCGCGCCAGCAGGCCCTCCCACGCCTCCAGCGGCGGGGCGAAGCGTGATGCGTCGCGCGTGCGCGTGCCCTGCGCGCGCCGGTCGGGATCGAGGAAGGCGGCGTCGGCCGACGGCGCGGCCTCCAGCACGTCGGCGCAGCGCACCTCGACGCGCCCCGACAGGCCCAGCGCCGCCGCGTTCCACGCCAGCAGGCGCGCGCGCAGCGGGTCGCGCTCGACGGCCACCACCTGCAGCCCGTGCGTGGCCGCCGCCAGCGCGTCCAGCCCGATGCCCGCGCACAGGTCGGCCAGGCGCGCGCCGGCCGGCAGCGAGAGGCGCGCCGCGCGCTCGAGCGCCACGGGCCAGGCACTGGCCTGCTCGAGGGCCTCGCGCGTGAAGAGCAGCCGCCCTGCGTGCGGCACCTTGGCCGCGGCGCGCTCGCGCCAGCCGTCCTGCTGCAGGGCCCAGCGCACCTCGTCGGGCGTGCCGTGCGCGGCCAGCGCGCCCGGGCGCCGCAGCGCCGGCATGCCGCGCGTGGCGTGCGCGGCCTCCAGCAGGCGCTCGCCCCGCGACGAGGTCCACAGGTCGACGGCGGCGTCCGGCAGGCGATCGGGCACGGCGCCGTCATACCCCAGCCGCGCGGCCGGCGTGCCGTACCATCCCCGCCATGGCCGAGACCCCGCCGTCGCCGCCGTCGCCGCCGCAGCAGCCGCCCCCGCAGGCCTCGCTGGCCAGCGTGCCCATCCCGGGCGAGCTGCCGGGCCTGTGCCTGTTCAGCACCGTGGTGTTCCCGCTGGACGTGGTGTCGGTGCAGGTCAACCGGCCGCGCAGCCTGCGCATGATCGCCGCGCTGGAGGGTGAGAGCGCGCTGGTGGCCGTGTTCTTCCCGCGCAACCCCGAGGCGCAGGACGCGCTCACGCTCGACGACCTGCTGCCGGTGGGGGTGGCCTGCCGCGTCATCCACCGCATGCGCATGCCCAACGACACCGTGCAGGTGGTGTTCCAGGGCCTGCGGCGCATCCGCCTGCGCGAGGTGCTGCACAGCGAGCCCTTCCTCAAGCTGGCCGTGGAGCCGCTCGACGAGCGCGAGCCGCGCGGCAGCGACATCGACGGCCTCATCTACCGCTGCATGGAGATGGTGGACGCGCTGGTGAAGGCCGAGGCGGGCTACCCGCCCGAGATGGTCAACGTGCTGCGCATGAACATCGCCGGCGGGGGCCGCTTCGCCGACCTCATCGCCGCGCACCTGGCCTTCCCGGTGGAGGTCAAGCGGCGCATCGTGGGCACCGAGGGCGTGCGCGACCGCCTGCGCCTGGTGGAAGAGGTGCTGCAGGAGCAGCTGGCGCGCGCGCAGGTCGCGGGCGACGTGGCGGCCAAGGTGCGCGCCGACCTCGACGCGCGCCAGCGCGAGCACATCCTGCGCGCGCAGCTCAAGACCATCCGCCACGAGCTGGGCATGGACGCCGACGGCGAGGCCGAGGTGGCCGACCTGCGCGAGCGCGTGGCCGCGGCCCCGCTCTCCGACGAGGCGCGCAAGGCGGCCACGCGCGAGCTGGACCGCATGGCGGGCATGCCCGCCGCCTCCAGCGAGTACCACGTGGCGCGCACCTACGTGGCGTGGATCCTCGACCTGCCGTGGGCGCTGCCCACGCGCCCGCCGGTGGACCTCGCGCGGGCGCGCGCCATCCTGGACCGCGACCATGCGGGCCTCGACGACGTCAAGGAGCGCATCCTGCAGTTCCTGGCCGTGCGGCGCCTGAAGGACGACCCGCGCGGGCCCATCCTGTGCCTGGCCGGCCCGCCCGGCGTGGGCAAGACCAGCCTGGGCCGCAGCATCGCCGAGGCGCTGGGACGCCCCTTCGTGCGCGTCTCGGTGGGCGGCATGCGCGACGAGGCCGAGGTCAAGGGCCACCGGCGCACCTACGTGGGCGCCATGCCCGGCAAGGTGCTGCAGGGCCTCAAGCGCGCCGCGGCGCGTGACGCCGTGTTCGTGCTCGACGAGATCGACAAGATGGGCTCGGATGCGCGCGGCGACCCCAGCAGCGCCATGCTCGAGGTGCTCGACCCGGAGCAGAACGCAGCCTTCCTCGACCACTACCTCGACCTGCCCTTCGACCTCTCGCGCGTGTTCTTCGTGGCCACGGCCAACGTGCTGGAGGACATCCCCGGCCCGCTGCGCGACCGCATGGAGGTGGTCACGCTCTCGGGCTACACGCTGCAGGAGAAGGTGGCCATCGCGCGCAAGCACCTGCTGCCGCGCGTGCGCGACGAGCACGGCCTGCGCGAGCGCGACCTCGTGCTCGACGACGCGGCGCTGGGCGCGCTCATCGAGGGCTACACGCGCGAGGCCGGCGTGCGCGACCTGCAGCGGCGCCTGGCGGCGCTGTGCCGCCAGCGCGCGGTGGAGGTGGCCTCCGCGGCCCCGGGCCGCAGGCGGCCGCGCCCGCTGCGCGTGCGCAGCGCCGACCTCGAGCGCCTGCTGGGCGCCGCGCCCTTCGAGGCCACCGAGCGCATGCGCACGCCGCAGGTGGGCGTGGCGCTGGGATTGGCCTGGACGCCGGCCGGCGGCGACATCCTGCCCATCGAGGCCACGCTGGTGCCCGGCACCGGCCACGCCAAGCTCACCGGGCGGCTGGGCGAGGTGATGCGCGAGTCGTTCGACGCGGCCTTCACCTGGCTGCGCTCCGAGGCCGTGGCGCTGGGCATCGACCCGCAGGCCTTCCGCACCCACGACGTGCACCTGCACGTGCCGGCCGGCGCCACGCCCAAGGACGGGCCCAGCGCCGGCGTCACCATCGCCACCTGCCTGGCCAGCGTGTTCAGCGGCCGGCCCGTGCGCGCCGACGTGGCCATGACGGGCGAGATCACGCTCAAGGGCCGCGTGCTGCCCGTGGGCGGCATCAAGGAGAAGGTGCTGGCGGCGCACCGCGCCGGCGTGCGCACCGTGCTGCTGCCCGTGGCCAACCGCAAGGACCTCGCGCGCCTGCCCGCCGGCGTGCGCGAGGGCCTGGAGGTGCTGCTCACCAGCGAGGCCCGGCGCAACGGGGCGGCCGCCCTGCTGCCGGCGCGTGCCCCGGCCGGCGCCGCGCCCACGGCACGCGCCGCCGCACCCCGCGGCAGCAGCCCGCGCCCCGGCGGGGGCCGGCAGGCGGCCACGCCCGCCGGCGGCCGCGCCCGCGGCACGCGCCTGCAGGGCCGGCGCGGCTAGGCGCGCCGCCGGGCCGCCCCGGCGAGCCGCCGGGGGAAGGCGGATGCGCGGCGCGCGTTGTGCGCGGTGGCGTAGGATCCGCCCCCATGCGTGCTGCCTCCACCTCGCCCCGTCCGGCTGCTGGTGGGGGCCGGGCACGCCTGCCGCGCTGGCTCGCGCTGGGCCTGCTGCTCGTGCTGGCCGCCTGCGGCGAGGAGCCGCGCCCCGGGCCGGCCGGCGGCGGCCTGCGCGGGGAGGGTGGGCGCGGCGCCGGCGACGAGGGCGGCACGCAGGCCGGCAGCGGGATGGAGGCGCCCAAGGGCGCGTGGAACCCCTACCCCGAGCTGGGCCCGCCGGCCATCCGGCTGCGCGACTGGGGCGCCGGCAGCCGCATGCAGGCCGTCAACCACAGCGGCACGGCCGGCGTGAAGGAGTTCCTGATCGAGGCCGTCGGCGTGGGCCCGGCCTTCCTGGACTTCGACCGCGACGGGCTGCTGGACGTCTACATGCCCGACGGCGACGAGTTCCTCAACTACACGCTGGTGCGCACGCCGGACCCGGCCACCGGCCAGGTCGAGGCGCGCCTGCGGCGCAAGGACGAGCCGGTGGTGCGCTACCGCGACCAGCTGTGGCGCAACAACGGCGACGGCACCTTTACCGACGTGGCCCAGCAGGCGGGCGTGGCCGACGAGCGCTGGAGCTTTGGCGCCACCGCGGCCGACTTCGACGGCGATGGCTGGACCGACCTGTACGTGTCCAACTTCGGCCGCAACCGCCTGTGGCGCAACAACAGGAACGGCACCTTCAGCGACGTGGCCGAGAGCCTGGGCGCGGCCGTCTCCGACGACGTGTGGAGCACCTGCGCCGCCGTGGCCGACCTCGACGGCGACGAGCGCCTGGACCTGTACGTGGCGGCCTACGCCGACCCGGCCGCCGAGGTCGAGAAGCGCCGGCTCGAGAAGGGGCTGCCCGAGGCCACGCCCGTGGAGGCCATCACGGGCCGCGCCTGCCGCTGGAAGCGCGTGCTGGCCTACTGCGGCCCCATCGGCCTCGCCGGCCAGCACGACACCTTCCTGAGCCAGCAGGCCGACGGCAGCTTCGAGGACCGCAGCGTGGCCGTGGCCATGCGCCCGCCCGTGCCGCGCTACGGCTTCCAGGCGCTGGCCTGGGACTGGAACGAGGACGGCCGCATGGACGTCTACGTGGCCAACGACTCGGTGGAGTCGTTCCTGTTCCAGGCCGAGGTGGGGAAGGACGGCGCGCTGCGCTTCCGCGAGCTGGCCGAGATGCTGGGCGTGAAGTACGGCGCCAACGTGCAGCCGCAGGCCGGCATGGGCGCCACCGTGGCCGACATCAACCGCGACGGCCTGCTGGACATCTTCAAGACCAACTTCGCGCTGGACTACAACAACCTGTACCTGGCGCACCGCACGCGCCCGCAGGGCGGCCAGCTGTACTTCAAGGACCGCGGCCTGGCCGCGCTGGGCCAGCCGCTGTACTTCGACCTCAAGTGGGGCTGCGGCTGGGTGGACCTGGACAACGACGGCGACCTCGACCTCTACGTGGCCAACGGCCACGTCTACAAGGAGGTGGACCTGCAGGAGCAGACCGGGTCCAGCTACGACCAGCTCAACGCGCTGGTGGAGACCATCGACCAGCCCAACCTCGGCTACCGCGAGATCGGCCGCAAGGCCGTGGAGCGGCTGGGGCCGGCCGGGGCGCACCTGGCCTGCGGCGACGGCATGGACATCCGCAAGTGCTCGCGCGGGGCGGGCTTCGCCGACCTCAACAACGACGGGCGGCTGGACATCGTGGTCACGAACATGAACGCCCCGCCCGACGTCATCGTCAACGACACGCCGCGCGGCGAGGGGCGCAACTGGGCCCTGCTGAGCCTCGAGCAGCCCGGCCGGAACCGCGAGGCGCTGGGCGCCACGCTGGAGATCCGGGCTGGCAGCCTGGCCTGGAAGCAGCCCGTGATCCGCTCGTGGTCGTTCCTGGGCAGCAACGACCCGCGCGAGCACATCGGGCTGGGCCCGGCCACCACCTTCGACGTGACCGTCACCTGGCCGGGGCTGGAGCGGGCGCAGACCACCTTCCGGGGCCTGCGGGCCGGCGCCCACTGGACGCTGCGCCGGCAGGACGGGCAGGCGGCGGAGGTGGCGCTCACCTCCTTCGCCTGGCCGCTGCCCCCCGACGTGGAGCCGGCGCGCCAGCCGTCGCGCTAGCCGGCGGGCTCGCCGGCCGGCGCGCGCGCCGGCTCGCTGGGCGGACCGCAGGCCGGGCTGGATTCGCTGGCTGCGGTCCCCGGCGCCCTGTTCAATGCGGCCTCGTCCGGGAGCCGCCGCGTGACCTTCCTCGCACCCCTGGCCTCCGCGCCGCAGTGGGCCGAATACCTGCCCGTGCTGGTGATGCTGGGCTTTGCCACCAGCTTCGCCATCCTCAACCTGGGGCTGTCCTTCATCCTGGGCCGCAAGGCACCCGGCAACCCCGTGAAGGACGCGGCCTACGAGTGCGGCATGCCGCCCGTGACCGACGCGCACCAGCGCTTCAGCGTGAAGTTCTACCTCGTGGCGATCCTGTTCGTGCTGTTCGACATCGAGGTGGTGTTCCTCTACCCGTGGGCGGTGCACTTCAAGCAGCAGTCGGCCTTCCTCTTCGCCGAGATGGTCGTCTTCCTGGGCATCCTCTTCCTCGGGTGGTGGTACGTGATCCGCAAGGGTGCCGTGAACTGGAGCAAGGAGTAGCCATGGCCGAGGCCACGACCACGCATGACATGCTGGAGGCCACGGGCAGCAGCGAGGGCAGCTTCCTGCTGAGCACCGTGCAGGGCATGGTGAACTGGTGCCGCAAGAACAGCGTCTGGCCCCTGCCCCTGGGCCTTTCCTGCTGTGGCATCGAGTTCATGGCCACGGCCTGCAGCCGCTACGACATGGCCCGCTTCGGCATGGAGGTGGCGCGCTTCTCGCCGCGCCAGGCCGACCTGCTGCTGGTGGCCGGCACGCTCACCTACAAGATGGCGCAGGTCATGACGCGCCTCTACGACCAGATGGCCGAGCCGCGCTGGGTGATCGCCATGGGGGCCTGCGCCTCCTCGGGCGGCATGTTCCGCTCCTACCCCGTGGTGCAGGGCATCGACGAGTTCATCCCGGTGGACTTCTACATCCCCGGCTGCCCGCCGCGCCCCGACGCGGTGCTCAACTGCCTGCTGCAGCTGCAGAAGAAGATCGAGAACGACCGCAGCTACAAGCTCACGCTGGCCAGCGACCAGCCCGGCGCCCCGGTGGCCATCAGCGAGCGCGCGGGCGCCCTGCTC
>JBJTIJ010000191.1:0-12685 GCA_046094945.1 Planctomycetia bacterium
CGGCGCATCATGCCACCCGCGCGCCAGCGCCCACGACCCGGCAGCGCGGCCCCGCCAGGCGGCCCAGCCGCGCGGCCGTGGCGCGCGGCCCTGAGGCTTGGCCCGGACGCCTGGACCGCACGCGCGGCCGTGGGCTGCCGCGTGGGGCCGCGGGCGCCATGGGTGGGCGGGCGTAGGGCGGCGGACGAGGCCCCTGAGGCCACCATCCCCCCGCTCGCCCGGACAGGGGAAGGATGCGGCCTGGCGCACATTTGTTCGCATCTTGTTCGCATGGCTCACCGCTGCCCGGCAGGGGCCCGGGGCACAGGGTGCCGGTGGTACACCTATCCGTTGCGCGCCGTGACGACCCCCGCCCCCAGTCCCGAGGCCACCGCCAAGGTCGTGGCCGATGCGCTGGCCGCCCACGCCAGCCGGCCGGGCGCCCTGCTGCCGGTGTTCCACGCCATCCAGGACCGGCTGGGCTTCGTGCCGCCCGAGGCCATCGAGGCCATCGCGCACGGCCTGAACATCTCGCGCGCCGACGTCTACGGCACGCTGACCTTCTATCACGACTTCCGCACCGAGCCGCCGGGCCGGCGCATGGTCAAGCTCTGCCGCGCCGAGGCCTGCCAGGCCGTGGGCAGCGACGCGCTCATCGCGGCCGTCGAGGCGCGCTACGGCACCAAGCTGGGCGAGACGCGCGCCGACGGCGCGCTCACGCTCGAGGCCGTCTACTGCCTGGGCAACTGCGCGCTGGGCCCCTCGGCGCAGGTCGACGGCAAGCTCTGCATCCGCGTCACCCCCGAGCGCCTGGCCGCCCAGATGCCCGAGGTGCGCCCGCAGGCCGGGAGCGGCGCATGACGTCCCTGACGGTGTACGTGCCGCGCGACGCCGTGGCGCTGGCCGCCGGCGCCGACGCCGTGGCCGCCGCGCTGGCGCGCGAGGCCCACGCACACGACATCACCCTGCGCCTCGTGCGCAACGGCAGCCACGGCATGCTGTGGCTCGAGCCGCTGGTCGAGGTCGAGGTGCACGGCACGCGCATCGCCTACGGCCCCGTCGAGGCCAAGGACGTGCCCGCGCTGGTGAAGGCCGGCCTCTTCGAGGGCCGCCCGCACCCGCTCTGCCAGGGCCCCACGGCCAAGATCCCCTACCTGGCACGCCAGGAACGGCTGGTCTTCGCGCGCGTGGGCCAGCACGACCCGCTCGACCTGGGCGCCTACGAGGCCCACGGCGGCTGGAAGGGCCTGGACCGCGCGCTCGCGCTCACGGGCGCCGAGGTGGTCGAGGAGGTCACGCGCTCGGGCCTGCGCGGCCGCGGCGGCGCGGGCTTCCCCACCGGCATCAAGTGGAACGCGGTGCTCACCACGCACGCCAGCCAGAAGTACGTGGTGGCCAACGCCGACGAGGGCGACTCGGGCACCTTCAGCGACCGCATGGTGATGGAGGGCGACCCCTACCTGCTGCTCGAGGGCATGGCCATCGCCGGCGTCGCGCTGGGCGCCACGCAGGGCTACATCTACCTGCGCAGCGAGTACCCCGAGGCCGAGCTCATCCTCAGCGAGGCCCTCGCGCGCGCGCGCACGGCCGGCATCCTGGGCGAGAGCGTGCGCGGCAGCGAGCGCGCCTTCGACATCGAGCTGCGCCGCGGCGCCGGCTCCTACGTCTGCGGCGAGGAGACGGCGCTGCTGGAGAGCCTGGAGGGCAAGCGCGGCGTGGTGCGCTACCGCCCGCCGGTGCCCGCCATCTCGGGCCTGTGGGGCAAGCCCACCGCGCTCAACAACGTGGTGTCGCTGGCCAGCGTGCCGTGGATCCTGGCCCACGGCGGCGCGGCCTACCACGCGCGCGGCACGGGCCGCTCGCGCGGCACGCTGCCCTTCCAGCTGGCCGGCACCATCAAGCAGGGCGGCATCGTCGAGGCCTCCTTCGGCCTGACGCTGCGCCAGCTCATCGAGGGCTACGGCGGCGGCACGCTCTCCGGCCGCCCCATCCGCGCCGTGCAGGTGGGCGGGCCTCTGGGCTCGTTCCTGCCGGCCTCGGCCCTCGACACGCCGCTGGACTACGAGGACCTCTCCGCGCGCGGCGCCATCCTGGGCCACGGCGGCGTGGTGGCCTTCGACGACACGGTGGACATGGCCCGCCTGGCGCGCTACGCGATGGAGTTCTGCGCCATCGAGTCGTGCGGCAAGTGCACGCCCTGCCGCATCGGCTCCACGCGCGGCGTGGAGGTGATCGACCGCCTGCTGGCCGGCGAGCAGCCCCACGAGCAGGTGGCGCTCATCCGCGACCTGTGCGAGGTGATGGCACAGGCCTCGCTGTGCGCACTGGGCGGCATGGCGCCGCTGCCGGTGCTCAGCGCCCTGCAGCACTTCCCCGAGGACTTCCACCTCCAGCCCAAGGACGTGGCCGCCCTCGGGACCCCGCGAGGCTGATACGCACGCCATCGACGACCACGACCACGGCACGCCGGCGGCCACCAGCCACGAGCTGGTGACGCTCACGGTGGACGGCCGCCCGGTGAGCGTGCCGGCCGGCACCTCGGTGATGCGCGCCTGCTCGCTGGCCGGCACGCAGGTGCCCAAGCTGTGCGCCACCGACACGCTGGAGGCCTTCGGCTCCTGCCGCCTGTGCATCGTCGAGATCGAGGGCCGGCGCGGCACGCCCGCCTCGTGCACCACGCTGGTGGCGCCGGGCATGCAGGTGCGCACGCAGTCCAGCCAGCTGGCGCGCCTGCGCCGCGGCGTGATGGAGCTGTACATCAGCGACCACCCGCTGGACTGCCTCACCTGCCCCACCAACGGCCACTGCGAGCTGCAGGACATGGCCGGCGCCGTGGGCCTGCGCCACGTGCGCTACGGCTACGAGGGCAAGGGCCACCTCGACAGCGAGAAGGACGGCAGC
Source organism: Planctomycetia bacterium (assembly GCA_046094945.1). Classification (GTDB taxonomy): domain Bacteria; phylum Planctomycetota; class PLA2; order PLA2; family JAEUHO01; genus CAXQZU01. The sequence continues at coordinate 2,881 of JBJTIJ010000191.1, forward strand.
AACCCGTACTTCACCTTCGACCCCAGCAAGTGCATCGTCTGCTCGCGCTGCGTGCGCGCCTGCGACGAGGTGCAGGGCACCTTCGCGCTCACCATCGCCGGCCGCGGCTTCGACTCGGTGGTCTCGCCCGGCGGCACCGACTTCCTCTCCAGCGAGTGCGTCTCGTGCGGCGCCTGCGTGCAGGCCTGCCCCACCAGCACGCTGGTGGAGAAGACCGTCGAGGCGCAGGGCCAGCCCGACCGCGCCGTGGCCACCACCTGCGCCTACTGCGGCGTGGGCTGCTCCTTCAAGGCCGAGATGCAGGGCTCCGAGGTGGTGCGCATGGTGCCCCACAAGGACGGCGGGGCCAACCACGGCCACTCGTGCGTCAAGGGCCGCTTCGCCTGGGGCTACGCCACCCACAAGGACCGCATCACCACGCCGATGGTGCGCTCGCGCATCGACGAGCCCTGGCGCGAGGTGACGTGGGAAGAGGCCATCGGCCACGCCGCGCGCGAGATCCGCCGCATCCAGGCCCAGCACGGCAAGGACAGCGTGGGCGCCATCACCTCGTCGCGCTGCACCAACGAGGAGGTGTTCCTCGTCCAGAAGCTGGTGCGCGCCGGCTTCGGCAACAACACCGTCGACACCTGCGCCCGTGTCTGCCACTCGCCCACCGGCTACGGCCTCAAGGCCACGCTGGGCGAGTCGGCCGGCACGCAGGACTTCGACTCGGTCTGGGACGCCGACTGCATCGTCGTGATCGGGGCCAACCCCACCGACGGCCACCCGGTGTTCGCCTCGCGCATGAAGCAGCGCCTGCGCGAGGGCGCCCGGCTCATCGTCATCGACCCGCGCGCCATCGACCTCGTGCGCACGCCGCACGTCAAGGCCGACGCGCACCTCATGCTGCGCCCGGGCACCAACGTGGCGGTGGCCAACGCGCTGGCCCACGTGATCGTCACCGAGGGCCTGGCCAAGGAAGACTTCGTGCGCGCGCGCTGCGAGGAGCCGGCCTACGCGCGCTGGAAGGCCTTCATCAGCGAGGCGCGCAACAGCCCCGAGGCGCTGGAGGCCGAGACGGGCGTGCCGGCCGCCGAGGTGCGCCGCGCCGCGCGCATCTACGCCGGCGCGCGCAACGGCGCCATCTACTACGGCCTGGGCGTCACCGAGCACAGCCAGGGCAGCACGATGGTGATCGCCATCGCCAACCTCGCCATGGTGACCGGCAACCTGGGCCGCCGCGGCGTGGGCGTCAACCCCCTGCGCGGGCAGAACAACGTGCAGGGCTCCTGCGACATGGGCTCCTTCCCGCACGAGCTGCCCGGCTACCGGCACGTCTCCGACCCGGCCGTGCGCGCGCTCTTCCAGGCCGAGTGGGGCACCTCGCCCTCGGCCGAGCCCGGCCTGCGCATCCCCAACATGCTCGACGCCGCGCTCGACGGCTCGTTCAAGGCGCTCTACGTGCAGGGCGAGGACATCGCCCAGTCCGACCCCGACACCCACCACGTCACCTCCGCCCTGCGTGCCATGGAGTGCGTGATCGTCCAGGACCTGTTCCTCAACGAGACGGCACGCTTCGCCCACGTGTTCCTGCCGGGCGCCTCCTTCCTCGAGAAGGACGGCACCTTCACCAACGCCGAGCGCCGCATCTCGCGCGTGCGGCAGGTGATGCCCCCCCAGGCCGGCCTGGGCGACTGGGAGGCCACCGTGGCGCTGGCGCGCGCGCTGGGCCTCGCGTGGCACTACGACCACCCCTCGCAGGTGATGGACGAGATCGCGCGCCTGACGCCCACCTTCACCGGCGTCTCCTACGCCAAGCTCGACCGCCTCGGCAGCATCCAGTGGCCCTGCAACGACAAGGCTCCCGAGGGCACGCCCACGATGCACGCGGACCAGTTCGTGCGCGGCAAGGGCAACTTCATGGTGACCGAGTACCAGCCCACGCCCGAGCGCGCCTCGTCGCGCTACCCGCTGATCCTCACCACGGGCCGCATCCTGAGCCAGTACAACGTCGGCGCCCAGACGCGGCGCACGGCCAACACCACGTGGCACGCCGAGGACCTGCTGGAGATCCACCCGCACGACGCCGAGCAGCGCGGCATCCGCCACGGCGACATGGTGACCATCACCAGCCGCGCGGGCGAGATCGTGCTGCGCGCCACCGTCACCGAGCGCATCCAGCCCGGCGTGGTCTACACCACCTTCCACCACCCGGTGTCGGGCGTGAACGTGGTCACCACCGAGAACAGCGACTGGGCCACCAACTGCCCCGAGTACAAGGTGACCGCCGTGCAGGTGGCGCGCGCCCGCAAGGCCAGCGCCTGGCAGGAGGGCTTCGTGCAGTGGACCGAGCAGCAGGAAGGCCTGCTGCCCCACCCGCCCACGGCCTCCTCGGCCAGCGGCGCGCCCTGCCAGGAGTAGTCTCGGGTGGACGCCGAGCGGCTCATCACGATGGCCAACCAGATCGCCGCCTTCTGGGGCGCGGACCCCGACCGCACCGTGGCCATGGCGGGCATGCAGTCGCACCTCAAGCGCTTCTGGGAGCCGCGCATGCGCCGTGACCTCTACGCGCACCTCGACGCCCACGGCGCGACCGGCCTGCACCCGCTCATGGCCGAGATGCTCCAGCAGCAGCGCGCCGCCCTCCTGCCCAGCGCCTAGCTCGCGCGCGCCTCGCCCAGCGCGCCCCCGAATAGCGGGTGCCCGAAGAGCGGGTGCCTGACCCACTTCCACCACCACCGGCGGCCACCCCCCCAACCGCGCCCCGCGCGCGTCGAATCGCGGGTGCCGGATAGCGGGTGCCTGACCCACTTCCACCACCCTGCCCCCAGGGCCGGCCGCGCAAGCAGCACCTCCCGAGCGGCGCGCCCGCGCATGTCGCGAATTGCGGGTGCCTGACCCACGTTCACCGCCCGGCACCCGCACCGTCCGCCAGCGGGGTGCGCAAGCACGGTCCGCCAGCCCACAGCCGCCAGCGCCGCCTGCGCGCGCGGCCCGCCGGCGTCCGCCTCGGTCGCCTAGCGCCCCGGCCCGCCTGCGGGGGCCGGCGGCGCCGCCGGCGCCCGGCCCCGCAGCGCCACGGCCTGCGTGAACAGCATGCGCGCCGTCGCGCTCACGTTGGCGCGCTCGGCCGCCGTCACGCTGCCCTTGGCCAGCAGGCCGTCGAGGTACTTCACGAAGCCCGCCAGCGCGAAGCGCACCGGGCCCTCCACCTTGAGCTCGTCGAGCCGCGGCCCGGCAGCACCGGCGATGCGCCGCACCACGGCCACCTCCTCGAGCCGCGGCTCGGCTCCCGCACGCCAGGCGGGACGTTCCGACACCTCCAGCGCCGCCGTCACGAGCCCGCGCACGAAGGTGGCGTGGCGCGCCATGCTGGCCCAGTCCAGCCGCTCGGGCGTGTCCTCGGGCCGGTGGTAGTGGGCGCACGCGCCCGTCGTGACGAACAGGAAGGGCACCTCGCGCTCCTGGAAGGGCAGGTAGTCGCTGTAGCCTGTGGGCGGCTGGAAGTCGATGCCCAGCCGCGCCAGCGACGCGCCCTCGGGCACCTCGGCGCCGGCCAGCCAGCCGTCGAGCCACGCGCAGTGCTCGCTGCCCATCAGGAACAGCGTGCCGGGCACGAGGTCGGCCAGCGAGCGCCCCATCTGGTCCAGCGTGAGGAACAGCGCGCAGCGCTCCAGCGGCACCGGCGGCTGGGCCACGAAGGCGCGGCTGCCCTCCAGCCGCTGCTCCTCGAGGTCGAAGGCCACCACGCACAGCGCGCGCGGCAGCGGCGCGCTGCGCGCCACGCGCTGCTCGCGCTCGACGAGGGCGCGCACCACCTCCAGCATCACGGCCACGCCCGAGGCGTTGTCGTCGGCCCCCGGGTAGGTGACGCCGTCCCTCACGCCCAGGTGGTCGTAGTGGGCCGAGAGCAGCACGTACTCGGGCAGCGGCTCGCCCGCCGGCGGAGGTGCCGGCCACCACGCGCACACGTTGCGCCCGCGCGGCGGGCGCGCGGCGCGGGGCGCCGGCGGCTCGCCTTGCTGCGCCCCCGCGCTGCCGAAGTCCACCGCCATCGAGGCCTGCCCCGGCAGCGGCTGCAGGCCCAGCGCGGCCAGCTCGCCCGCCACGTAGGCCGCGGCCCGCTCGCGCTGCTCCCAGCCCCCACGCCCGGCCATCTCCGGCGCGCACAGCCGCTCCACGTGCCGGCGCAGTCCCGCCTCGCCGCCCGGCCCGCTGGCGCGCACGGGCTCGGCGCGCAGCGCCCCGCACAGGCCCGCGAGCGCGCCCAGCACCAGCACCAGACCCGCCCACCTGGAGAAGCCGCTGGCCATGCCTGCCTCCTGACTCCTGCCGCCTGGCGACGCGTGCGCGCTGCCCTGCGCGGCAGCTCGCGCCCGCTGGCCGGGACGGCCTCCTAGCGTACGGGCGCGCCCGCGCCACGGCCTTGACGCGTGCCGCACGGGCAAGGTGGCGCCCGCCGCGCGGTGGAAGGGGGTCAGGCACCTGTTATCCGGCACCCGCGCGCCGCCAGCCGGCCCCGTGCTGAGGGGCGGGCCGGGTCGGTGGTGGAAGTGGGTCAGGCACCCGCTACTCGGCGCCCGTCATCCGAGCCCCCATCCTCCGGCGCCCGTGAGCCAGGCGCCGCGGAGAGGGCGGCCTAGGCGGGCAGCGTGTCGAGCCAGCGCGTGAGGATCAGGCGCTGGATCTCGCTGGTGCCCTCGCCGATCTCGCACAGCTTGGCGTCGCGCAGGATGCGCTCGGCGGGGAACTCGCGCGTGTAGCCCACGCCACCGAGGATCTGCACGGCGCTGTGGGCGGCGCGCATGGCCACCTCGCTGGCGTAGAGCTTGCACATTGAGGCCCAGGGCGCGAAGTCCAGCCCCTGGTCCTTGCGCCAGGCCGCCTCGTACACGAGGTTGCGCGCGGCCTGGATCTCCATGGCCATGTCGGCCAGGCGGTGCGCCACCGGCTGCATGTCGATCAGGCGCTTGCCGAACTGCTTGCGCTCCTTGGCGTAGGGCAGGGCCGTGTCCAGCGCGCCCTGCGCCAGGCCCAGTGCCATGGCGCCGATCGAGATGCGCCCGCCCTCGAGCGTCTTCATGAAGGCCTTGAAGCCCTGCCCGGGCTCGCCCAGCCGGTTGGCCGCCGGGATGCGGCAGTCGGTGAAGACCAGCTCGCGCGTGTCGCTGCCGCGCAGGCCCAGCTTGTCCTCGAGCTTGCCGTACGACAGGCCGGGCGTGCCCTTCTCCACCACGAAGGCACTGATCTGGCTGGCGTCGCCCACCTCGCCGCCCGTGCGCGCGGTGAAGGTGATCACGCCGGCGTGCGTGCCGTTGGTGCAGTAGATCTTCGAGCCGTTGACCACGTACTGGTCGCCGTCCCGCAGGGCGGTGACGCGCGTGGCCTTGGCGTCGCTGCCCGCGCCGGGCTCGGTGAGCGCGAAGGCGCCCAGCATGCGGCCCGAGGCCAGCGCCGGCACCCAGCGCGCGCGCTGCTCGGCCGTGCCGAAGTTCAGGATGGGCCCGGTGCCCAGCGAGGTGTGCGCCGCCACCGTGATGGAGGTGGTGCCGCACACGCGCGCCAGCTCCTCCACCACGATCGAGTAGGCGCGGTAGTCCAGGCCCGCGCCGCCCACCTCGTCGGGCCACGGCACGCCCAGCAGGCCCAGCTCGGCCAGCTTGGGCATCGTCTCGCTGGGGAAGCGCGCCTCCTCGTCGAGCTCGGCGGCCTTGGGCGCCACCTCGCCCAGGGCGAAGTCGCGCACCATCTGGCGCACCTGCAGGTGCTCCTCGGAGAGGAAGGGGCTCGCGCCCGGGGCGTGGCTCGTGTCGAGGTGGGCCATGGCGGCGCCTACCCTACCCGTCGGGTCCGCCAGCGCCCGCCAGGCCCACAAGGCCCGCTAGGAGCGCCCCCCGGATGCCGCCGCCCGGCGGGCGGCCACGGCCTCGCGCACGAAGCCCACCAGCTCGGCCAGCGGCGTGCCCGGCCCGAAGAGCCGGTCCACGCCCAGCGCCATGAGCTGGGTCTGGTCCTCGGGGGGGATGATGCCGCCCCCGGTCACCACGATGTCGCCGCCGCCGCGGGCCTCGAGCAGCTCCAGCACGCGCGGGAAGAGGGTCATGTGGGCGCCCGAGTGGATGGACAGGCCCACGCAGTCCACGTCCTCCTGCAGCGCCGCCTCGACGATCATCTCGGGCGTCTGGCGCAGGCCCGTGTAGATGACCTCGAAGCCGGCGTCGCGGAAGGCGGCCGCCACCACCTTGGCGCCCCGGTCGTGGCCGTCCAGGCCGGCCTTGGCCACCAGCACGCGCACGGGACGCGATAGCGGGGCTGCCGGGGGCACCTTCGACGGGGGCTGGGCAGCGCTCATGGCGTCTTGGATAGCAAGGCCCGGGCGGCAGCCTGAGCGCTGGCGCGGCCCCCCGCCACCTCGCGGGCCAGCCGCTCGAGCTCGGCGCCGTGCTGGGCCCAGTAGGCGCGCGAGCGCTGGCGCTCCACCTCCTCGCGCAGCCGCCGGCGCGCCCGGGCCAGCCGCCGGGCGGCCAGCGCCGCCGGCCGGCTGCCGTCGCCGCGCGCCAGCAGCGCCTCGGCCAGCGCCGCCACGCCCTCGCCCTTGGTGGCCACGGTCAGGAACACGGGCGGCGCCCCGGGCAGGCCCTCGCCGTCGCCGGCCGCCTCGCCCGGCCTCGCCTGCGCGCCCGCGCCCGGCCCTGCGGCCGGGCCCGCGCCCAGGCCCGCACCACGCGTGCGCAGCTCGAAGGCGGCCTTGAGCGCGGCCTCCAGCCGGTCGGCGCCGGCGCGGTCGGCCTGGTTGACCACCACGATGTCGGCCATCTCCACCAGCCCGGCCTTGAGCGCCTGCACGTCGTCGCCGCCGCCCGGGGCCAGCACCAGCACGGTGGTGTCGGCCGCGCCGGCCACGTCCATCTCGCCCTGGCCCACGCCCACCGTCTCGATCACCACCGGGTCGAAGCCGGCCGCGTCCAGCAGGTCGGCCGAGTCCTCGGCCGCGGCCGCCAGCCCGCCGGCGGCGCCGCGGCTGGCCAGCGAGCGCACGAACACGCCCGCGTCGCCCAGGTGCTGCGTCATGCGGATGCGGTCGCCCAGCAGCGCCCCGCCCGTGAAGGCGCTGGAGGGGTCCACGGCCAGCACCCCCACCTTGCGCCCGGCCTTGCGCCAGGCCGTCACCAGCGCCGACACCAGCGTGCTCTTGCCCGCCCCGGGCGGGCCCGTGACGCCGATGCGGTGCGCGCGCCCGGTGCGGCCTGCCAGCGCCTCCAGCAGCGCCGCGCCCGCCTCCGGCTCGTTCTCCACGACCGTCAGCGCCCGCGCCAGCGCGCGCAGGTCGCCGGCCAGCAGCGCCTGGGCGGAGGCCTGCACCGCGACCGCCTAGGCGTCCTTGAGGTAGGAGCGCGCGATGACCAGCTTCTGGATCTCGGTGGTGCCCTCGTAGATCTCGGTGACGCGCGCGTCGCGGAAGTAGCGCTCCACCGGGAACTCGCGCGTGTAGCCGGCCCCGCCGTGCACCTGCACGGCCTCCTTGGCGCAGAAGTTGGCGCAGCGGCTGGCCTCGAGCTTGGCCATCGAGGCCTCGCGCCCATGCACCTTGCCCGCGTCCTTGAGCGTGGCGGCGCGGAAGATGAGCAGCTTGCAGGCCTCGATCCACGTGGCCATCTCGGCCACCTTCTCCTGGATGGCGCCGAAGGCCGCCAGCGGCTGGCCGAACTGCTCGCGCTCGCGCGCGTACTTGATGCTGGCGTCCAGGCAGGCCTGCGCAATGCCCACGGCCTGGCTGGCGATCCCGATGCGGCCCGTGTCGAGGATCGACATGGCGATGGGGAAGCCGCGGTGCAGCTCGCCCAGCACGTTGGCGGCGGGCACGCGCAGGCGGTCGAAGCGCACCTCCACCGTGGGGCTGCCGCGCAGCCCCATCTTCTTCTCCTTCTTGCCGCACGAGAAGCCGGCCCAGGCCGTCTCCACCACGAAGGCCGTGATGCCGCGCGTGCCGCCCTGCGGGTCGGTGCGCGCGAAGACCACCATCACGTCGGCCTGGTCGCCGTGCGTGATCCACAGCTTGGTGCCCTCGAGCACCCAGCCGTCGCCGTCGCGCGTGGCCCGGCAGGTGAGCGAGCCGGCATCGCTGCCGCTGCCCGCCTCCGACAGCGCATAGGCCCCCAGCAGCTCGCCCGTGGCCAGCCGCGGCAGGTAGGCCTGCTTGAGCGGCTCGCTGCCGTAGCGCACCAGCGCCTCGCACACCAGGCTGTTGTGCACCGAGAGCGTCACGCCCGTGCTGGCGCAGGCGCGGTTGATCTCCATGAGCACCAGCGAGCAGCCCAGCGAGCCCAGGTCGCTGCCGCCGTAGGCCTCCGGCACGCACATGCCCAGGTAGCCCTGCTCGCCGCACAGCCGCACCTGCTCCTCGACGAAGCTCTCGGCCTCGTCGTGGCGGGCCGCCCGCGGCGCCAGCTCCTTGTCCGCAAAGTCCCGGGCCGCATCGCGCAGCACGGCCAGCTCCTCGGGCAGGTCGAAGTTCATGCGGTCCTCGGGCCCGGCCCCCCGACGGGGCCCCTGGCGCCCGGCAGGATAGGGCTCCGGGGGGCCGCCGCGTGCCTTGGCTGGGGAGGCCTCGGCCACCGGCCGATGCAGCGCGCACGCGGCCCGCCGAGCCACCCGGGAGGCCACCTCCCGCCGGACGCCACGGGCCCCGCGGGCGCTGCGGCCGGCGGCGCGGGCGCCGCCCCGCCAAGGCCATTTCCGGCCCTTGCGCAGGTAGGATCGCGCCGTGGAGGTCACCAGCCACCCCTGCGTCGCCTGCGGCACCTACGTGCCGAGGAACGAGATGTTCGGCACCGCGCCCGACCTGCGCTGCAACGACTGCGCGGCCGAGCTGCGCGAGCGCCTGAGCCCCGCTGCCGTGCGCCGCGGCCCGGCCCGGGCCATCGCCGGCGGCACCGGCCGCGTGGCGCTGGGCCTGCTGGCCCTGCTGGGCGTGATCTGGGTGGCCTACCACGTCGACAGCGCCCGCGACGCGCTCAACAACCTGCTCTTCGGCGCCACCGCCAGCATCAACGCCGCCGGCGAGGGCGTGATGCGGCTGGCCCACGCCTGGCAGCCGGCCCTGTGGGCCATCACCCACATCAGCTTCTGGCACCTGGCCATGAACGGCTTCGCCTTCTGGCAGGTGGGCCGCATCGTCGAGCTGGGCTGGGGCGGGCGCGTGATGCTCTTCGTGGTGCTGGCCTCGGGCATCGCCGGCACCGCCGCCGGCTGGCTGCTCAACGGCGTGCCCACCATCGGCCTCTCGGGCGGCATCTTCGGCCTGGACGGCTGGCTGCTGGCCCTGCGCCGCCACCACCCCGTGGCCACCGCCGTGGTCTCGCGCGTCTTCATCCACAGCCTGCTGGCCAGCACCGTGCTGCTGGTGCTGCTCACCGAGCTGGGCGGCATCCCCATCTCGCACGCCGCCCACGCCGCCGGCTTCGCCTTCGGCTGGCTGGCCGGCATGGCCGCCCGCAGCCGCCAGCCCCTGCCCCTGCTCATCCTGCTCGCCTTCGGCCTCCTGGCCCTGCTCGTGGCCGCCCCCAGCTTCGACCCGCTGGGCCTTCCCGTGCGCCTCTTCGGCGGGCGCTAGCCGCTGAGGAGTTGGACGCCGCAGTCGAGCAGGAAAGACGCCGTGACATCGAACTGCCGATCGTCAGGCACGAAGATGATGCTGCCATCGCGGCCCCTGCTCAGCAGCACGCGATAGGCATTTCGCCGCAACGCTAGCGCGTCGCGCACAGGCACGCGGTACTTCGAGGCCAAGCGATTGCTCCATCCGCCGTTCTCCCGAAGGAGATCG
>JBJTIJ010000192.1:0-3306 GCA_046094945.1 Planctomycetia bacterium
GCACGCTGCGCGTCAAGCAGTGGCGCGGCACGCTGCTGCTGGCACTGGAGGCCGACCGCGCCTGGCTGCGCGGCACGCACCTGTTCCTGGTGCTGTGCCCCGACTTCCCCGAGGCGCACGCCGGCTCGCCCGGCGCGGTGACCATCGACTACGAGCCCTTCGACCACAGCCGCCCGCACGTGCTGGCGCGCAAGGTGCTGGCGCAGGGCCAGGCGCCGCTGGAGGACGCCGTGCTGGTGCGCAGCGCGCTGCGCGGGCGCGCCGTGGCCCTCGAGATGCTCGTGCGCCTGCCGGCGCTGGGCGTGACGGGCAGCAAGCCCCACGGCCTGCGCCTGCTGGCGACGCTGGTGCGCGGCATGGGCGAGCACACGCCCAGCTGGCCGGCCGGCATGGTGGTCAACGCGCGCCCCGGCGAGCTGCCACCCGACCTCGTGGACAGCGGGCGCTGGCTGCGGCTGGGCGGCTGGAAGCAGCCCGACGGGCCCGGCGCGCTGGGCGCCACCGAGTGGGCCGCGGCGCTGGCCGAGGACGCCGAGCTGGCACGCAAGGGCGCCGATGCGCACGCCATGGGCCTGCTCATCGCCGAGGAGTCGGGCCGCAAGCTGGAGAAGCAGGACCGCGACGTGGAGGCGCAGCTGCTGGCGCCGCTGGCGTGGATCGCCGAGCGCGAGCCGCTGCACCCCGGCGACCTGCTGGCGCGCGGGCGCGCGCTGCGCCACCTCAACCGCCACGCCGAGGCGCTGGCCTGCTTCGACGCGCTGGCGCTGGACCCGCAGGGCGACTGGCTGCCCACGGCCGTGGGCGAGCGCGCCACCACGCTGGAGCGGCGCGAGCGCTGGGCCGAGGCCGCCGCAGCCTGGCAGCAGCTGGCGCGCCTGATGCCGCCCGGGCAGGGCGAGCGCTACGAGCAGGCCGCCCGCGCGGCCACCGCCCGCGCGCAGGAGCACGCCGCCGAGCTGGCCGCGCGCGCGGCCGACGACGCCGACCCCACGCTGCCGCTGGTGGAGCTGGTCACGCCCCACGGCAGCGCCTTCGTGCGCCTGCACGCGCGCGACGTTCCCAAGGCCGTGGAGCACTTCCTGCGCCTGTGCCGCACGCCCGCGCCCGCCTCCGCGCCCGCCGGCAGCGGCTTCTACGACGGCACGCTGTTCCACCGCGTGCTGGGCGACGCCTTCCTGCAGGGCGGCGACCCGCGCACGCGCAACGGCGACTGCGACCAGGACCTCGGCGGCCCGGCCAGCACGACCATCGCGGTGGAGCGCAACGCGCGCCACGGCTACTGGCGCGGCGCCGTGGCCTTCGCGCGCGCCCAGCGCCCCGAGAACGGCAGCCAGTTCTTCGTGCTCACCACGCCGCGGCCCGACATGGCGCAGGACGGCTACACGGTCTTCGGGCACGTCGTGGCCGGCATGGAGGCCCTCGACCGCGTGGAGCGCTGCGACCGCCTGCTGGCCGTGCGCGTCGTGGCGGCCCGCGAGGCCCCCGCCGGGGCGCCGCCGGGAGAGGCTCCGGGCACGGCGCCGGCGCGCTAGCGTGCGCACGGGCCCGCGGGCGGCCGCACGGCGCGCGACGGCGTGGGCCGCGGCGAGTGCCGCATGCGTGGGCCGTGCGCTGCTGCTCGCGGCCGTGCTCGGCATGGCCCCGCAGGGCCTCGTGCCCGGCACGCCGGCCGCGGCCGACGAGCCGCCCGCACCGGCACCTTCCCCCGCACCGGCGCCGGCGCCCACGCCGCAGGCCCTGCGCAGCGCCTGGCAGGCCGTGGCCGGGCGCCAGGACGATGCCGGCCACGCGGCGCAGCGGGCGGTGGCGCAGCAGGCCGCCGCCGGCGGCGAGGCCGCCCGCGCGCTGCTCTGGGAGTGGCTGGCGGCGGCCGGCCCCAGCCAGCGCCGGCAAGCGCTGCTGCTGATGGCGGCCGTGGTGCAGGACGGCTCGCCGGCCGACCTCGAGCGGGTCGTGCAGCACGTGGAGCGCGCACAGGACGCGCGCCTTGCCCAGCTGCTCGACGGCGTGCTGGGCGGCGCCCGGCAGCCGGCCGCGCGCCGCCACCTGCGCGAGGTGCTGCTGCCGCGCGCAGCGCCGGCGCTGCGCGGGGCGCTGGCACGCGCCGTGGGCGCGCAGCGCGATCCCGGGGGACTGGCGCCGCTGCTGGGCCTGCTGTCGGCCGCGCTGCCCGACGTGCGGCTGGATGCCGTCGACGCGCTGGGCCTGCTGGGCGACGTGCGCGCGCTGGGCCCGCTGCAGGCGCTGCTGGGGCAGCCGGACCCCGCCCTGCGCGCGGCCGCGGCACGTGCGCTGGGCATGCTGGAGAGCGAGCGGGCGCTGCCAGCGCTCGAGGCGCGCCTGGACGATCCGGACCCGCGCGTGGTGGAGGCCGCGGCCACGGCGCTGGGCCTGCTGGGCCGCCCCGCGGCCATCGACGCGCTGCTGGCGCGCCTCGGGCGTGCGCCGGCCGACGACCTGCGCGTGGCCGACAGCCTCGTGCGCGCGCTCGAGCGCATCACCGGCCAGCAGCTGGGCAGCGAGGCGGCTCCGTGGCAGGCGTGGTGGGAGGGGGCGCGCCGGGCGCCCTTCGTGCGCGCCACGCCGGCACCCGGGGGCCGCACGCTGGAGGGCCTGCGCTACCACGGCTTCCCGGTGCGCAGCAGCCGGCTCGTGTTCGTGCTGGACGTGAGCCGCAGCATGGGCTGGAACGGGCGGCTGGAGCGGGCGCAGGAGGAGCTGGTGCGCGTGCTGGAGGCCCTGCCGCGCAGCACCCGCTTCAACATCGTGGCCTTCAGCGACCGGCCGTGGCGCTGGGAGGCCGGGCTGGTGGCCGCCACGCGGGGCGCCGTGCGCCGCGCGGTGGAGTTCGTGCGCCGCCAGCAGCCGATGGCCGGCACGGCCAGCCACGAGGCACTGGCCGCCGCCTTCGCCGACCTGGAGGCCGACACCATCTTCTTCCTCTCCGACGGCCAGCCCGCCGGGGCCACGCTGCTGGACCCCGAGCTGATCCTGGCCGACGTGGCGCTGTGGAACCGCACGCGCCGCGTGCGCGTGCACACCATCGCCTTCATGATCGGCGACACGCCCGCCGGCTTCGCGGGCCTGGAGGATCCCGAGCGCGCGCTGGCCTTCCTGCGCCGGCTGGCCGCCGAGAACGACGGCGAGTCCAGCGCACTGCGCTGAGCGCGCGGGACGCGCCCGCCCTGCGCGCGCCGCAGGCTCGCGCGGGCCCACGGCTGCACGGGCCCCGTGGTCGCACGGGCCGGAAGGCTGCGGGCACCACGTGGATGCGGGCAGCGCTGCCTCGCCACGGCGGCCCGGGCG
>JBJTIJ010000193.1:0-6302 GCA_046094945.1 Planctomycetia bacterium
GCGGGGCCGGCGGGGCCGGCTCGGGGGCGGCCACGACGGTGCCCGTGGGGGGCAGCATCCGCGCCTGCGCCACCAGGGCGCCCGTGACGGTGGTGCCGGCCTGGTTGGTGGGCGTGGCGCAGCCCAGCACGGCGTAGCCACGCAGGCCGAAGGCATCCAGGCCCTCGTCGAGCGTCTGCCCCCACAGCGACTGCACGCCCGGCGAGCCGTCCATGAGCGTGGCCGTGAAGGTGGTGCGGTCGGCGGCCACGCCCCAGATGGGCATGGGCACGTTGGTCCCGTTGACCGTGATGGTCACCGAGTCCTGGTCGTCGCAGTTGTCGATGCGCACGGCCGACATGCGTCCCAGGCGCTGCGAGAGGTAGGCGCCGCCGGCCATCACGTCCTGCAGCAGCGGCATGGCGTAGCCCAGCATGCGCACCGGCGTGCCCTCGGCCCAGGTGCCGGCCTGCGTGCCACGCGCGCCGCGCACGCAGTCGCGGAACGAGTCCTGCGTCGCCTGCTCGTACTCGACGATCTCGGTGCCGATCACCAGCGCGCCGCGCAGGTGGAAGCCCGCCGTGCTGTCCACCGCCAGGTCGGTGTCGGTGGCGTTGCAGCTGGCTGCCAGGAAGCCGATGTGGCGGCGGCTGCCCACCGCGACGCCGTCCACCAGCAGTTCCATCAGGGCCGGGTCCTCGCCCGAGGCCGAGGCCTGGATGTGGAACCACTCGCCAGCCTGGTAGCCGATGCGCGACAGCGGCACGTAGCACTCGGCCGCCTTCTCCTCCAGCGTGCCGGCACAGGTGCGGAACACCAGCTCCCGGCCCTCGTCGCCGTCCTGCACGAAGATCGCGTAGCGGTTCATGAACTTCGACATGCCGCAGTCGAAAGCCGTCCAGTCGGCATCGCTCATCGAGCGCCACCAGAACGAGACGCTGAAGGGCCGCGGGCGTGCCTCGGGACCGTTGTCGATGAGGCGCGCCTTGGTCGTGGCCGTGAAGGCGTTGCGGCCCTCCGTGAACCAGCCGTCGGTCCAGTGCGTGTTGTCGAAGTGGCGCTCGTAGACCACCTCGCCGGGCATGCGCACGCGCGCCGGGGCCAGCCGCACGTCGCCCATGTCCTGCCCGTCACGGCCCTCGGCGCCGTTGGCCGAGGGGTAGACGCCGTACAGCAGGGCCTTGGGCGCACGCGGCGGCGGCTGCACCGACGCGGCCAGGCCCTTGCCCACCATCATCACGCCCCGCGGGTAGGAGGCGAACCACTTGGCGCCGCTGCCCATCGAGAGGCGCAGCTCGAAGTCGTCCTGGCTGTCCAGCGTCCACGAGGCGGTGCGGTCGGCGCCCACCTCGACCACCTCGCGGTGGGTGGCCGTGGCCAGCTGGTTGCCGATGCGGTCGTGCACCGAGACACGTGCCTCGACGTGGTAGACGTCCAGCGTGCGGTAGCACCACGCCGTGGTGCCGAACGCCAGCTCGGCGTCGTGCGGGTTGACCGCGTTGCGGTAGATGGCCTGGCGCTGGTTGCGCGAGAGCGCCCCCGTGGACTGCTGCTCCTCCAGCCAGCGCCCGAAGTCTTCCACGCGCCGGAAGGGGCCGCCCGTGCGCAGGCCGTCGGCGTCCACCCGCAGCGCGCCGCCGCGTTCCTGCACGATGCGCTCGGCCAGTGTCCAGGCCAGTGCCGGGTGCACCACGTTCTCGTTGCCCGCCTCGACGGCACGCAGGTGCAGGTTGGCCAGCACGGCGTAGATCACCTCGCGCGGCGCGGTGTTGATGTTGATGGGCGTGGGTGCGAGCGCATCCATGCGCGTGCGCCCGCCGGCGAAGGCAAGCCCCCCGCCCTGCGACGGGTCGCCCGCCCCCACGCTGCCGGCCAGCACCACCAGCTTGTCGGCCTGCCCGCCACCGGGGTCGCCGATGCGATCCACCACCTGGAAGGCACTGCGCACCCCGTCGCCCAGCCGCACCAGCGTGCCCGGGTTGAAGTAGGCCGTGGAGCCCGAGGGGTTGCCCACGTCGTCACGCACCTGCACCTCGTCCTGCCCGCCCGATGCGCCCGCCTGCCCCACCGCGTTCATCACCAGCTGCGAGGCCAGCCACTCGGCCGTCTCGCGGCGCGCCCACACCGTGAGGTAGGGCTCCACGGCCTTGAGGCGCTCGGCCGAGATGCCCGGGCCCCAGTCGGCGATGCGCCGCAGGGCCCCCAGGTTCTCGAAGGGCGCCAGCCGGCCCGGCTCGGCGGCGATCATGTGCACTGCCAGCTGGAAGGCGTCGTAGGCGATGACCGGCGTGCCCGCCTTGTGGTCCTCGGGCGTGCCATTGAGGCCCAGCGCCCCGCCCGGCAGGGCGCCGCGCGTGCAGCCCCGGAAGGAGCGGCCGTCGAAGGACTGGTAGGTGATCACCTCGCGGCCCACGCGCAGGGCCCCGTTGGTGCGCGGGAAGCCCTCGAAGCCCGGCAGGCGCGTGGAGGTCACGTTCTCCACCGGGACCTCGGTGCTGCCGGCGTCGAGGTCGTCGGCCAGCATGGCCGCGCCCAGCAGGTTGCCCAGCAGGAAGGGGCTGGAGCCGTTGACGTGCACGCAGGCCTGCGCGTCCACCGCCGAGGCGTCCCACACGCTGCCGCGGTCGTCGCGGCTGGGCGCCAGGCGCTGGCCCTCCAGAGCCTTGCCGCGGGCCGCCAGCAGCGGGTCGGCATCCCACGCGCGACGCCAGGCGTCGTCGAGCATGCGGCGGAACTGCTCGCTGCCCGGGTCGTACTCCTCGATGGTGTCCACGGCCGGGTCGGTGTCGGTGGGCGACTCGGTGGGCTTGGAGGCGTCGCCGCCGCTGCGGCCCGCGGGACTGGGGCGCGCCGGGGCGGAGACGCTGCGCGCCTGCCCCTGGCGGGCCACCTCGGCGGCCGGGTGCGTGCGCGCCAGCATCTGCTTGACCATCTGCAGCAGCAGGCCGGCCTCGAGGTCGGCGCGCTCGCGGGCGGCCAGTGCCTCGGTGTTCTCCTGCCCGTGGCGCATGGCCAGCACGAAGGGCACCGCGATCATCACGAGCACCACCAGCACCGTGATGACGATGAGCAAGGCCACGCCGCGCTCGCCGCCACGCGCCGCGCGCGCACGCGGCAGGGACGGGACAGCCGTTGCCGGGCAGGCCGCCGACGCGTGGCTTGCCGGGAGCGAGGTTCGGGAGGGCGGGACAGGGCGCAGCAGGGCTCCAGGGGCCGCGGCACGCGGGCGCGCGCACGCAGCAGGGACGCAGGCAGGGACCGCAGCAGGTACGCGAGCGAGGACACGAGCGGGTGGACGAGCAGGCGCAGCAGCCACCCGCGCCACGGGCGCCAGCGGCACGCAGGCACGCGCGCGGGACGCCATCAGCCGCCCTCCGCCACGCGCCAGGTGCTGAGCGAGACGCCCGTGAACAAGGCCTCGGGCGAGGCCGTGGCGGGCGCCGCGCTGCCCTCGGCAGGCCGCGGCCAGGTGAAGGCGAGGCGCAGGTCGCCGCCGCCCAGCGAGCCCGCCCAGCCGCCGGGCAGGCGCAGGTCGACATGCGTGCCGGCGCCGGCCTCGCCGTCCTCGACCAGCACGCCTTCCACGCCCAGGTCGGGCAGTGCCACGCGCAGGCCCACAGGACCACGCAGGTGCACGCGCAGGCCCGCTGCGTCGGCCATCGAGGCGTCCGGCCGCCAGGCCAGCACCACGTCGGCAGGTGCGACCGCGGGCGCAGCCGCCACGGCCGGTGCCACGGGCGCAGCCGCCGCGGGAGCCAGCGCCAGGCTGTCGCCGCCCCGCCAGGCGCGGCCCTCCAGCGAGCGCCACAGGCGCGCGTCCACGAAGGGCGCCACCTGGCCCGAGAGCGGGGCCGCGTCCACCGCCA
Source organism: Planctomycetia bacterium (assembly GCA_046094945.1). GTDB lineage: Bacteria > Planctomycetota > PLA2 > PLA2 > JAEUHO01 > CAXQZU01. The sequence continues at coordinate 3,846 of JBJTIJ010000193.1, forward strand.
GCGAGGCCGCGAAGGCCCGCTCGAGCTCGGCCTGCGCCACCTCGTCGAGGCCTGCCTCCGGCGGCGGGGCCAGGCGAGCCGCCAGCACCCACGCCAGTGCCACCAGCACCAGCGAGCTGGCCAGCAAGGCCGGCAGCAGGCGTCGGCCGCCCGTCTCGCCCGCGCGGCCCCGCGCGCGCAGAACGCGCTCGCGCGCCCCTGTGGGCGCCGCATCCGCGGCCTCGCGGGCGCGCTCGGGTGCCGAGGCGCCGGGGGCGCGCACCTCGGGGGCGCCAAAGGCCTCCAGCGCCGCCGCCGTCACGCTCGTCGAGGGTGGCGCCGGGCGCCCGTCCTGCCAGGCGGCCTCGGCGCAGGCCAAGTCGGCGAGCAGCTCGAGGTCGCCCGCGACGAGCGGCTGGGGGTCGGCGCCCGAGGCCTGCCCCTCGGCACGGCGGGCCTGCTCGATCAGCTCGTCGGCCGAGCGCGCCGGCACGGGCAGGGGCGGCCGGCTCGCCGCCGCCGCCAGCCAGGCCCGCCAGCGCGCGTCAGGCGTGTCCGGGCGAGGCGCGTCGTCGTGCATGCGAGGGGGCGTCCGGTCGGCTGCGGGGCAAGGCGCCCCGTATCCCAGCCTAGCCCCCAGGCCCTTCGTTCCGTACACCCCCGGGCCGGGGCGCCGGCCTCAAGCCTCGTCCAGCAGCCGGGCCAGGCCGGGCAGCCGGCTCGCCAGCCGCTCGCGTGCGCGCTGCAGCAGCGGGCCCACGCTGTCGGGGCTCACCGCCAGCGCGCGTGCGATGGCCGCGTGCGGCAGGCCCTCGAGGTAGCGCAGCGTCAGCAGCAGTTGCTCGCGCGGCGCGAGCAGGGCCAGCGCCTCGCGCAGCCCGGCCAGCGCCGCCTGGCGCTCGGCCGCGGCCCGGCGCTCGGGCGGGCCCGGCTCGGGCGAGGCCGGCGCCAGCGACGCGGCCGGCAGCGCGGCGGCCGCGCGCCCGCGCCGGCGCGCCCAGCGTCCCACTTCGCTGCGGCAGATGACGCCCAGGTAGGTGCTCAGCCGGAAGGAGGCGTCGTAGCGCGCCAGCAGCACGCGCTCGCGGCGCAGCAGCGCGAGGAACACCTCGGCCACCACCTCGTCCACGTCGGCCTCGGACACCGCGGGGCCCAGCCGCGCGAGCATGCGGCGCGCCAGCGTGGCCAGCAGCGGCGCGTAGCGCGCCACCAGCTCGCGCCAGGCCGACTCGTCGCCGGCAGCGCAGCGCGCCGCCAGCAGGGCCTCGGGAGAGGGCTGCGGCGTGGCCACTAGCCGCCCCCGGTCACCACGGGCGGGTTGACGGGCGGCAGCGGGCGCGTGGCGCGCTTGAGGAACAGCACCGCCCAGGCCGTGTCGAGCAGGTCGCTGGCCTCGATCTCGCCGGGCATGCCCAGTGCGCCCGTGCTCCAGTGCCCGTCGGCGTGTTGCGTGCCCACCAGGTGCTGGGCGCCCTCCACGTACCAGTCGTGCAGTCCCACCAGCGGGCGGCCGCACAGCGCCGCCGCGCGCTCGAGCCCGTAGAGGTAGTAGTGGTGCCAGTTGGGCGCGCCAGCCCCGGAGTTGCGCGCCACCGTCCAGTTGGCGTCCAGCCAGGCGAAGCCGTCCTGGATGGCCTGCGCCACCTGGCGCTGGCGCGCGCCGTCGTAGCGCGGCAGGGCGCGCGGCCGCAGCAGCGCATCGTGGGCGATGGAGAGCACCGCGATGCCCGCCGTGGTCATGCTGCCCGTGCGCGCGCCGCCGGGCTGCAGCAGGTAGGGCCAGCCGCGCGCGCGGTCGGCGCTCTCGATGACGTAGGGCGTGCCGCCCGGCTCGCTGGCCGGCAGCAGGCGGCGCGACTTGGGCCCGTCCGGGTCCTGCCAGGCCAGCGCGAAGTCCAGGGCGCGCTCGAAGGCGCCGACATCCACCTCGCAGCCGCAGTCGCGCGCGGCACGCAGGCCCAGCAGGGCGTACTGCGTGTTGGACATGTCGGGTCGGTCGTGCGGGTAGCCCCAGCCGCCCAGCTCGCGCGCCGGCGTGCTCGAATCTTCCTGCGACTTGGCGCGCGCGGCCAGCCAGGCGGCCAGCTCCTCGACCCACGCCTTCACCTCCGGGGGCAGGCTGCAGGGATTGTCGCCGCGGCCCTCGCGCGTGCTGCCGGCCTTCGCGCCCGCCTTGCCGTGCGGACGCCAGTACTCGAGCGTGAACATGATCAGCACGCTCACGTCGTAGGTGGTGCGCGCGTAGGAGGTGGCGCCCGGGCCCAGCGCCCCGCGGCACGCCGTCATGATGCGGTCCACCACGCCCTCGTCGGGACGCGTGCCACGCCGGTCGCCGGCCGAGAGCAGCGCCAGGCCCACCAGCGCGCTCGAGCCCACCTGGTACCAGCCCGTGCCGCGCTGCACCACCTGGCCCACCCACCCGACGCCCGGCTTCTGCTGCGCGCGCAGCCAGGCCGTGGCGCGGTCCAAGGCCTCGTT
>JBJTIJ010000194.1:0-9439 GCA_046094945.1 Planctomycetia bacterium
CCCCAAGGGGGCCCGGGCGGCGTGGCCGCCACCGGCCGTGGGGGGCGGCGCGGCGCCCGGGCGCAGCCTGCTGCCGGCCGGGCGGTACCATGCGCCGCCTTCCCCCGGGACCCCGACCATGCAGGCAAACGACCTCCGCAAGGGCAGCATCATCTCGTGGAACGGCCACCTGTGGCAGGCCGTCGAGGTGCACCACCGCACGCCCGGCAACCTGCGCGCCTTCGTGCAGGCCAAGCTGCGCAACCTCAAGAGCGGCCAGCACGTCACCCAGCGCTTCAACAGCAGCGAGCTCGTCGAGCCGGTGTGGCTGGACAAGCGCGAGGCCGAGTACCTGTACGACGACGCCACCACCGGGCCGGTGTTCATGGACAGCGAGAACTTCGAGCAGTACAGCCTCTCGCGCGACGTGCTCGGCGAGGCCATGCACTTCGTCAAGCCCAACACCAAGGTCGAGGTCACCTTCTACGAGGGCACGGCCATCGGCCTGCAGCTGCCCGCCAACGTCGAGCTCGAGGTGGTGGACACCGAGCCGGCGGCCAAGGGCAACACGGTCAGCAACGTGATGAAGGACGCCAAGGTCGAGACGGGCTACGTGGTCAAGGTGCCCTCGCACATCAACGTGGGCGACCGCGTGCGCATCAGCACCGTGACGGGCGAGTTCCAGGAGCGCGTGAACTAGTCTCGCGGGGCCCGCGGCGCCGCGGCCACGCGCCCCCGCCCGGAGCCCGCGTGCTGCCTCCTGCCGAGCCCCCGCCCGGCGCGCTCCCCGACGTGGCGGGCGACGGGCGTGCGGCGGCGGCCGCGGGCGTGGGCGCCTGCTTGCGGGTGGCCGGCGCGGCGGCGCTGCTGCTCCAGGCCGCGTGGTTCCGGCTGCTGGTGCCCGTGCTGGGCGCGGGTGCGCTGGCCGCGGGCGTGGTCTCGGCCGGCGCCCTGCTGGGGCTTGCACTGGGGGCGGCGCTGGGCGGGCGGCTGGGCGTGCGCATGGCGCGCCCGCTGCTTCTGGTGGCGCTGGCCGAGGCGCTCGGTGCGCTGCTGGCGGCTCCCGTGCCGGCGCTGGGCGAGGTGCTGCAGGCGGGCGTGACGTCCGTGAAGGGCGCCGAGCCCGTGCTGGGCATCCTGCCGGCCGTCTTGCTGTGCACGGGCCTGTGCGCGCGGGCGGCCCTGCCGCTGGGCGCCAGCGTGCCGGCGGCCCTGGCGGCCTTGCGGCCGGCGGCCTGCGGCGCCCCGGCCCCCTTCCGCTGGCTCTACGGCATCAACACGCTGGGCGCGGTGCTGGGCGTGCTGCTGGCTGCGGGCTGGGCGCTGGAGGCGCTGGGCAATCGCGGCAGCGTGCTGCTGGCCTGCGGCCTGCAGGTGGCCGTTGCACTGGGCTCGGCCGCGCTGGGCTGGCGCACGAGGCCTGCGCGCCCCGTCGTCGCGGTGCCGGCTGCCGCGTCGCAGGCAGCAGGCACGTCGAGGGCCGCAGCCTGCGCCCTGGCGTGGCGGCTGGCCGCAGCGGCCGCACTGGCAGGCGCCGCGGGGCTGGCCGTACAGGTGGCGTGGGTGCGGCGCCTGACGCCGGCGGTGGGCACCACCACGCAGTCCTTTGCCACCGTGCTGGCGGCGCACCTGCTGGCCATCGCGCTGGGCAGCCTGCTGTGCGGGCCACGCCGCGGCGGGGGCGAGCGCTGCGCCGCGGTGCTGCTGCTGGCGGCCTTGCCGGTGGCCCTGCTGCCGGGCGCCATCGCGCCGCTGGCCGCCTACGCCAGCGAGCAGGCGCTGGCCACCGGCGGCGGCCCGTTCGCCCTGCTGGGCGTGCGCGCGCTGGCGGCCTGCGCCGTGCTGCTGCCCAGCACGCTGCTGGCCTCGGCGGCGCTGCCGTGGCTGCTGCGGCGCGCGGCCCCGGCAGGAGCCGAGGCCCCGCGCGCGGCCGGCGCGCTGGTGGCCTGGTACACGCTGGGCTCGGCGCTGGGCGCGCTGCTGGCCGGTGCGCTGTGGATCCCGGCCGTGGGAAGCGCCGGCGTGCTGCGCGGCGCGGCGGGCCTGCTGCTGGTGGCGGCCGCCTGCGTGCTGGCGCGCCCGGCGCGCGCGGCCGGTGCGGCGCTGGCCGGCCTGCTGTTGCTGCTGCAGCCGTGGCTGCTGCCGCTGGAGGACGCCGCCGGCCGCGACGCGGTGGGGGCCATCTTCCTCCCGGCGCAGTTCGCCATCGCCGACGCCCCGGCGCTGCGTGCGCGCGAGGGCAGCGCCACGACGGTGGTGGTGCGCGAGCGCGAGGGCCACCGCGAGCTGTGGGTGGAAGGCAAGATCGAGGCCAGCACGCAGCCCACCGACCGCCTGCACCTCTCGCTGCTGGGCGCGCTGCCCATGGCGCTGCACCCGCAGCCCTCGCGCGTGGCCATCGTCGGGCTGGGCACCGGGCGCACGGCGCAGGCCGTGGCCGCCTTCGCGCCGCAGCGCCTGCTGGTGCTGGAGATCGAGCCCGAGGTGGCGGCCTCGGTGCACCTCTTCGCGGCCGAGGGCGGCGGGCTGCCGGCCTCGGCCGAGCTGCAGCTGGGTGACGCGCGCCATGGCCTGGCGCGCAGCCGCGAGCTGTTCGACGTGATCACCAGCGACCCCGTGCACCCGGGCGTGGCGGGCTCCGCGGCGCTCTACAGCCGCGAGATGTACGCGCTGGTGCGCGCGCGCCTGGCGCCCGGCGGCCTGCTGTGCCAGTGGCTGCCGCTCTACCAGCACACGCTCGACGACCTGCGGCTGGCCCTGCGCACCTTCGTGCGCGCCTTCCCGCAGGCCTGGGCCTTCCTGGCCGGCGAGGACCTGGTGCTGGTGGGCAGCCTCGAGCCGCTGCACGTGGACGAGGCGCGCCTGCGCGAGCGGCTGCGCGGCCCGGCGGGCGAGCCGCTGCGGCCGCTGGGGCTGGCCAGCCCGGGGCGCCTGCTGGGCCTGGTGCTCAAGGGGCCCGAGTCGCTGGCGCGCTTCGCCGGCGAGGGCCCGCTGAACACCGACGACTGCCTGCGGCTGGAGTTCCAGGCCGGGCGCTCGTGGTTCGTCAACGACCCCTACGGCAACCTGGTGCGCCTGTGGCCGGGGCGTGCGCGCCCGGCGGCCCTGCTGGCCGGCCCGCCCAGCCAGGCCTTCGAGGCCGAGGCGCGGGGCGCCGCGCGGCTCTATGAGGCCGTGCGTGCGTGGCTGGGCGGCGACGACGCGCGCGCCGCGGAGGCCTTCGAGGCGCTGGCCGAGGCCGACCCCGGGGACCGCTTCGCGCGCGAGATGGCGCTGGGCGTGCGCGTGCGGCAGGCCTCGGGCTGGGCTGCCCAGGGGCAGCTGGAGACGGCGCGCGAGTCGGCACGGGCCCTGGCCGCGCGGGCCGGGCTCACGCCCTCGCAGCGGCTGGACGTGGCGGCGCTGCTGCGCGAGGCGGGCCTGGAGGCCGAGGGCCGCGCGCTGGCCGCCGAGGTGGCCCGGACGCTGGATGCGCCGCGCGCGCGCCGGCTGGCGGCACCGTAGGCTCGCGCCATGGCCGGCCTCGGCAAGCGTCTGCTCGCCTCGCGCGCTGCGCAGGCCACCGTGGGGCTGCTGGTGCGCGCCTACCGGCCGCTGCACTTCGGCGGCCTGCGCGTGCAGCACGACCCGCGCCTGTCGGAGTTCCTGGCCACGCGCCAGCCGGCGGTGTTCGCGTGCTGGCACCAGGACTTCTTCTGGACCGTGGGCTACCTCTCGCGCTCCGCCCGGCGACGGCCCACGCGCGTGCTGGCCAGCGCCAGCCGCGATGGCGGCCTGATGGCGGCCGCGGCGCGCGCCAGCGGCTTCCGCGACGCCATCCGCGGCTCCTCGGCGCGGGGGGGCGCGGGCGCGTTGCGGGCGCTGCGGCGCACGGCCGCCAGCGGGCGCGAGTCGCTGGTGATCGTGTGCGACGGGCCGCGGCCGCCGGGCTTCGTGCTGCAGCCGGGGGCGCTGGACGTGGCCAGCCGCAGCGGCCTGCCGCTGTGGTTCGTGCGCACGTCGTACCGCCCGGCCCGCGTGCTGGGCACGACCTGGGCGCGCTTCGTGCTCGTGCCGCCGTGGGCGCGCGCCGTCGTGCGCGCCGACGGTCCCGTGTGGCTGCCGGCGGGCCTCTCGCGCGAGGCGCTGGAGGCCGAGCGCGTGCGGCTCGAGGCCCGCTGGCTCGCCATGGTGCGCGAGGCGGACGCGGCGCTCGGGGTGGACACGCTGCGCGACTGAGGCAGGCGCCGTGCCATACTGCGCGCCCCGGAGGTGCGCATGCCCCGACGTGACGATGCGGCTGCCCGCGCCCCGCACGGGCGCGCCGACCTGCTGGCCGTGCTGCTGGCCGGCTTCCTGCTGGGCGTGGTGGCCGGTGGGGCGTGGGGCGTGCGCGCAGGGCGCGAGGCCACCCCCACGGCGCCGCTGCCGGCGCCGGCCGTGGGCAGCGACGCGGCGGACGCCGAGGTCACGGCCGCGCAGCGTGCGCTGGCGGTGCGCGCCGGCCTGGCGTGGCTGGCGGGGGCGCAGGAGCAGGACGGCTCGTGGGACCTCGTGCGCTGGAACCCCTGGCATGGCCGCAGCGGGCTGCCCGGCTTCAGCGAGGAAGACCACTGGTTCCAGCCGGCCGCCACCGGGCTGGCCCTGCTGGCCTTCCTCGAGGCCTTGCCGCCCGCGCAGCCGCTGGATGACCACCTGCGGCGCGCGCTGGACCGGCTCGTGGCGTGGACGCGCGCCGACGGGCGCATCGGGCACGACGAGGCCGAGGTGGACGCCTGGTTCGTGCGCGAGGTCAAGGTGCCGGGCCTGGAACACCCCGAGGGCCCTGGCTACAAGGCGCGCACGCTGCACACCTTCAACCACGGCTGCGCGCTGGCCGCGCTGGCCGTGGCCGCAGGCCGTCCCGACGGCGGCGCGTGGAAGGCCGCGCTGGCACGCTCGCTGGCCTACACCGTGGCCGACGAGCACCCGGAGTACCGCTGGAGCACCTTCCTCGACCCCGAGAGCGACATCGGCGTGGTGGCCTACATCGCCCTGGCCGCGCGCGCGGCCCACGATGCCGGGCTGGTGCAGGAGGCCCGCCCGCTGCTGCAGGCGCTGCCCGACTTCCTCGACCGCGTCACGAACCCGGCCACCGGGCGCACCGCGATGCTCAGCGACATCCCCGCCTGCTTCGACGGCGACGACAGCACGGCCACAATGCCTTCGCCCGGCGCATGGCGGGCCAGTCGCCCGACCAGCCGCCCACCAGCCTGGCGCTGGCCTCGCTGGCCGGCCGCGAGCCGCGCTACGCGCCGGCCGAGATCCCGCTGGGCGCGGGCAGCGAGGCCTTCCACGCGCACCTGGGGGCCGTGGTCAACCTCGATGCCTGGACCTACGGCATCCGGGCCGGTGCCGCGGCGGCCTCGCCGCGCGTGCAGGCCTGGCGCGCGGCACTGCGTGCGTTACTGGTGCGTAACCAGGTATCCACGGGGCCGCAGGCGGGCTCGTGGGAGCCGCTGGGCGTGTGGGACCGGGTGGGGGGGCGGCTCTACGCCACGGCCATGGCGGTGCGGGCGCTGGCGGGCTCCTGAGCAGGCCGCCGGAGGGCGGTTCCGCTTGCGGGGCCCTGCCCCGACCGGTACGCACCTTGCTCATGTCGTATGCCGGCCCTTCCCCCGGCACAGGAGACCCCATGCGCCTCACGCCTCGCTTCGTGCGCGTCCTGGCTGCCCTGCTTGCCCTGGCCCCCTTCGTGGGCGCCATGCGGCCGGCGGACGCAATCTGCCCCAGCAAGTTCAAGCGACCGGGTGGCTCGGTGCCGCCCGGCGTGCGCGCGCCCTTCGACCCGTCGGCGCCGCCGGCCACCGACGAGCCCGAGGACCCGCCGCCGAGCACGACCACGCCCGGCGAGACGCGCCCGCCGCCCACCACGCCCAAGCCCGTGACGCCCACCGCGCCGCCGGCGCCCACGATCACGGGCCCGGACACCACCGGCCCCGACCGCGAGCGGCGCGGCCGCGGGCTGGAGGCGCTCGACGAGATCTCCTGGGAGCTGTGGTGGGGCCTGAACCGGGCCGACGTGCTGCCGCGCGTGAAGCGCCAGGACGACTCGCCCGACGGCCCTTACGCGCGCACGCTGCCGCCCGAGCTGCGGCCGGTCATCGACGTGCTGCTGGCGGCGATCGACGACCCCGACGGCGGCATCCGCCAGACGGCCGCCTCGGCCTTCGCGGGCTATGCGGTGGACTACCGGCGCACGGACGTGATCAATGCCCTGCGCCGGCACGCCAAGGGCAGCGACCACTGGGTGCGTGACCTCTGCCACCTGGGCCTGGGCCTGCGCAAGGACATGGAGTCGGTTCCGGGCATGCGCCAGGTGCTGCGCAGCAAGCAGGACATCTCGGTCTCGCGCGCCTTCGCGGCGCTGGGCCTGCTGATGTCGGGCGACAAGGAGAGCCTGGCCGAGGTGGCCGAGGCCGCCGAGGACCTCGAGGACACCGAGATGGCGGGCGCGATCCTGCTGGCCATGGGCCAGTCGCGTGACCTCCAGCACCTGCCGCGCATCACGAAGATGGCCACGCGCAAGGCAGGCGGCCCGGCCCAGCGCATGCGCCGCGTGCGCTCCGACGCGATCATCGCGCTGGGCAAGATGGGTGACCCCACCAGCGTGGCCGTGCTGGCCGACCTGCTCGACGACCGCGAGAAGGTGATCTCGCGCAGCGCCGCCCTGGCGCTGGGCGGCTTCAAGGGCCACGAGGGCGCCCTGGAGGTGCTGCGCACGAAGGGCCTCGCGAGCGACGACGAGTTCGTGCGTGCCTACGCGGCCATCTCGATGGGCCGCATCGGCAGCACGGCGCAGGTGCCCGTGCTGGCGCGCTTCATGGACGAGGAGAAGAGCGTGGCGGTGCGGCCCTTCGCGGTGCTGGCGCTGGGCCTGCTGCGCGACATCACCAGCTCGATGGTGCTGGGCAACGTGCTGGAGGAGATGCCGCGCGGCGGCCGCTTCGGCGCCGGCGCCATCGCCACTGGCCTGGTGAAGGGCGGCGACGACCTGCGCGGCAAGCTGCGCGGGGCGCTGCGCGACACGAAGAGCACCTCGGCGCCGGCCTGCAGCGCGCTGGGGCTGGGCCTGCTCTCGGACAAGGACACCCTCCCGCACCTGCGCGAGCGCTTCTGGTTCGACAGCACCCGCGTGCGCCCCGGCTTCGCCGACGGCCTGGCGCTGATCTCGCCGGCCGAGCAGGCCACGTGGCTGGTGGAGGAGTACCGCAACGCGCGCCGCAGCAGCCAGCGCCAGGCGCTGGCCGACGCCCTGTCGATGTGCGGCGGGCCCTCGGAGGCGGCCGCGCTGGCCGACTTCTACAAGGCCGCGCCCGCGGGCGACGGTGCGCTGCGCGTGGGCCTGCTCACCGCGATGACCGTGATCGCCAACGACCGCCAGGTGTCCAGGCCGCGCAGCCTGCTGCTGCACACCTACTACCTGCAGCCCAACGACGTGCTGGGCCACATCGCCTACCTGCCCTAGCCCTTGCGCGGGCGCGCCGCGCGCGGGGCCCTGCCCGCGCCAGGCGCGGCCCACGGCGCGAGCCTCGTCCACGAGGCCAGGCCTTGGCGTGCGAGCGTGGCGCGCAGCCGCCCGCGGGGCTGCGACCAGTCCACGAGGTCGGGGCGTGCGCGCGCCACGAGGGCCAGTGCATCGAGGGCGTGCTGCAGCACCTCTCCCGGCGCCCGGCTGGCGCCGGCGAGGTCGGGGCTGGCGTGCCAGGCCATGCCGGGCAGGGCCAGCAGCAGGCGCACCTCGCGGCCGGCGGCCAGCGCGCGCGCGATGCGGCGCGTGCTGCGCAGGGCCGGCTGGCCCAGCCACACGCTGGGGGCAGCGTGGCCCGGGCGCTGCGGCACGCCCTCGACGCTGGCCAGCCTCAGGCCCTGCTGGCGGGCCAGGCGGGCCAGCTGGCAGGCCTGGCCCACCCGCGCGCCGAGGTAGAGCGGGCCCGCTGGAGGGCCTGCTGGGGAGCCCGCGCATGGCCGGGCCCGACTGGGCTGTCGCGCAGCCTCACGCTGGTGTGCGCGCGCCGAGGCGAGCCGGTCGTGCCAGGCGCGGGCCAGGGCCTCGTCGAGGGCCGGCGCCGGGCTGTGGGGTGGCGAGGCGAAGGCCAGCTGCCACGCCTCGCGCGCTGCGCCCGACTCGGCCGAAGCCAGCCGCTCGGCCAGGTCCAGCACGGCGGCCGTGCCGGCGGCGTCGTTGGCGCCCAGCCCGCCGTGCACCAGCACGCACGGCGCGCCCGCACGACCGCCCAGCCGCAGCACCTGCAGGGAGCGCCCGCCGGCGCTCTGGCCGTAGGTCTCGGCCACCACGTCCACGCCGCGGCCCCGCCAGGCCGCCAGCCGCGCCGCGACGAAGGCGTCCAGTCCCGCTCCCTCGCGGTAGGCCACCAGCTCGGGCTCCGGTACGGGCGCCGGCGGGCTCTCCTCGGCCCGCACGCGCCCGTCCCGGGCAGCCCGCAGGCCAGCAGCGCCAGCGCCAGGCGCGCAGCGGCCCGCAGGCGTTGCCAAGGAGGGGGAGCGACGGCGGCCATGGGCGCGAGAGACTACCGCCCGGGCGCCTCCGGCCCGCGACCCAAGGCCGTCGGCCCTTCCGGCTGCTCGCCCACGACCCAAGCTCATTTCTGACAAGCACTTGCGCTCGTAGACGAGCCAATCCGTTATCTTGGAGATACGCACAAACCCCCGCATTTCAGGCGGGCCTGCCACTGTCCCCCCCCAGCCCGAACCTCGTGTGCATGACCCCCGAACGCCTCCGCAGCGAGCTCGGCACCCTGGGCATGATCGCCTTGGGGCTGGCCCTCGCCCTGCTCATCTGACGCCTTCCCGGCGCTAGCGCGGGCCGCAAGGCCTGCGAGGCCCCCTGCGCCCGTGCGCGCCTGGGGCTTGTGGGCTGCGTGCCTGTGCGTTCCCGGAGGCTGTCCGTTCACGGCGGCTGTGCGTTCCCTGCGGGGCGGCTCTGGCCGGCAGGGCGCCCGGTGGCGCGCGAGCCGGGCCAGCCCGAGGAGCCTGGCACCCCGGGTCCGCGGCCTGGAGCGAGGCTGCGCAGCATGGGCGACGCGGCGCGTGCGCCCGCGCCGGGCGTGACCGCCGCCCCACCGCCGGCGAGGCGGTTGGGTGCGCCTCCCCCTGCCGCGCCTGAGCCCTGCACGTGCCACGGGGCTGCTGCTGGGTGCCTTGCCCCCCCTTGCCCTGCACAGCCTCGCGGCGGCGCTGGCCCGGCTGGACCGGGCGCGGCGGGCGCCGCGCTGGCAGCGGGCCCGCGAGGCGTGGCAGCTGGCCTTCGCCTCGCCACCCCACAGCCCGGCGCCGGCCCTCGACGCGGGCCAGCCTCAGGCCCAGCTGGCGGGCCAGGCGGGCCAGCTGGCAGGCCTGGCCCACCCGCGCGCCGAGGTAGAGCGGGCCCGCTGGAGGGCCGGCGGGGGAGCCCGCGCCTGGCCGGGCCCGACTGGGCTGG
>JBJTIJ010000195.1:0-4336 GCA_046094945.1 Planctomycetia bacterium
GGCCTACCCTCCCCTCCACGACCCGAAAGCCGCGACGGCGCCCGTGACCCCCGCCGACGAACCGCCGCCGCTGCGTGCCATCGGCCCGGAGCGCCTGCGGGCGCTGCGCGAGGCGATCCTCAACGGCACCTACCCCACGCAGGACGCGGTGGAGGAGGGCCTCACGCGCCTGTTCCGTGGCACCCCGCCCGGCGAGGGCCCCGACCGCGCCCCGCCGACCGGCGGCAAGCCCTAGGCCCGGCGTTGCGGGCCCGCCAGGGCGGGCCTGCGCCGCGCTAGGATGCACCCGATGAGGGCCTTGCTGCACACCGTGCCTGCGCTCTCCGGCCCGCCCGGCGCCCGCTGCCTGCGGCCGCCGCGGGCACTGTGGGTGCTGCTGGCCACGCTGGGCCTGCTGGTGGGCGCGCTAGGCGGACGCGCGCCGGCTGCGCACGCCGAGGAAGGCTGGTGGGGCGACCTCGACAAGGGGCTGGGCGTGCGGCTGGGCGACGTGCTCCAGTCGCCGGAGCGCTACCGCGGGCGCGTGCTGACCTTCACCTGCGTGTTCCACCAGGTGGAGCGCGAGTTCAACCCGCTGCGCACCCGCTTCCACGTCGAGCGCTACGACAACGTCTCGGTGTGGCCCGACGGCGCCTCCATCTGGGAGCGCGAGGCCTTCGCGCAGGACTTCCCCTTCCTCTACATCGCGCGCGCGCACGCGCAGCGCGACGCGCTGGTGCAGCAGCCCATGTACACGCGGCTGGAGGTGACGGCGCGCATCGAGGCCGTGGTGGATGGCTATCCCTTCCTCGAGGTGACGGCGGTGCGTGCCACGGGCTACAAGCTGGGCCGGCAGGTGATGGACCTGATGCTGGCCGGCGAGGTGCATGGCGCGCAGGCCAGCGCCGACTCGCAGGCCGTGGCGGCGCAGAAGTTCGAGGCGGCGCTGCAGCTGCTGCCCGACCTCGCGCCCGTCTACGCGGCGCGCATCCGCGAGCGGTTGGCCACGGCCCTGCGCCGCCTGGGCCGCGACGCCGACGCCGAGCGCGTGCTGGCCGCCGCCGTGGTGCCGCCAGGCGAGGCGGGCCCGGCAGCGGTGCAGGCGGGTGGCGCGCCGGCGGCGGTCGCACCGGCAGCGGTCGCAGCGCCTGCGGCGGCGCCCGCGCGGGCTGCACCCGCAGCGCCTGCGCCGCCTGTGCCCACGCGCCTGAGCGTGCCCCCGGAGGGCTCGCCCGATGGCGAGCCGGCGGGCCTGCCGGGGGGCGCGTCGGTGCCTCCTGCAGCGCCTGCGGCGACGGTGCCTGCTGCGGAGCCTGCGGCGACCGTGCCTGCCGCGGCGCCTGCGGCGCCCGTGCCGGCAGCGCCCGCGTTGCCCAGCCCGCCGCGCGTGCAGGACCGCCCGCTGCCGGTGCCGGGCGAGGGCCCGCCGCCGCGGCGGCCGCGCCTGCAGGGCGTGCGCTAGCCGTGGGCTCCTCGGCCCCCGACCGGCCCTTCGCCTTCCTCGTCCGGCCGGCCTACCTGCCCAAGCCGTGGGGCGGGCGGCGCCTGGAGGGCGTGCTGGGCCGCCGCGACCTGCCCGACGGCCCCGTGGGCGAGTCGTGGGAGGTGAGCACGCTCTCCGAGGCGCCCTCGCGCATCGAGGGCGGCCCCGAGGACGGGCGCCTGCTCTCGGAGGTGCTCGACGCGCCGCTGCCGCTGGTGGTCAAGCTGCTCGACGCGCGCGAGGACCTGAGCGTGCAGGTGCACCCCGACGGCGCGCCCGGCGAGCCGCCGGCCAAGGAGGAGGCGTGGGTGGCGCTGGCCGATGGCGGGCGCGTGGGGCTGGGCCTGGATCCGGCGGTGCCGGCCGGCCGCCCGTGGGCCGAGCGCCTGCTGCACGTGGACCTGTGCGGGCCCGATGCCGGCGGCGTGCGGCCGCCCTCGCTGCTGCACGTGCCGCCGGGCACGGTGCACGCGCTGCGCGCCGGCTGCCTCGTCTGGGAGGTGCAGTCGCCGGTGGACGTGACCTGGCGGCTGGACGACTACGGCCGCAAGGGCCTCGACGGCAGGATGCGCACGCTGCACCTCGCCGAGGCGGCCGGCGTTCTGGCGCGCGGCCCGCGCCCGCGCGGCCACGCCGACGCCACCGGGCGCCACCTCGTGGGCAAGCGCTTCCGCGTGGACCTCTACCCGCCGGGCAGTGCGCGGCGCGGCTCGGCGCGCGTGGCCTTCCTGCCGCGCGGCGGCCAGGTGCGCGGCGTGGGCGGCGGGGTCTTCGAGGTGCCGCCCGGGCGCAGCGTGGTGCTCACCGACCGTGTCACCAGCCTGCGCAGCCCCGGCTGGGTGATCACGGCGGCGCCGCGCTGAGCAGCACGCCGCGCTGAGCCGCACGCAGCACGGTGCCGCACGCAGCGCGCGGCGCCCGGCGGGGCGGGGGCGCCTGTGGGTCTTGCGGCGCCCAGACCCGCGCCCGGCCGTACCCTCTGGGGCTGGCAGGGCTCGCCGCGAGGCGTGGCCTGCCCTCACCGGCTGCAGCCGGGCCCGCCGTGATGGCGAAGCCTGTGCTGCGCACGACAAGGGAGCACCCCATGGCCAAGTCCCGTCCCCCCAAGAAGGCTGCCGAGGCGCCGGAGGCTGCCGAGCCCAAGGCCGCGGCGCGCAAGAAGGCTGCGCCGCCCGCCAAGGCGGCAGCGCCCAAGGCAGTGGCAAACAAGGCCGCGGCGCCCAAGAAGGCGGCCGAGCCGGCGCCGGCACCTGCGCCCAAGGCCAAGGTGGCCGCCAAGGCCGCCGCCAAGCCCGCCCGCAAGGCGCCGGCGCGCGCGGAGCCCGCGGCCGAGGCCCCCAGCGAGCCCAAGGCCGCGCCCAAGGCAGAGTCCAAGGCCGAGCCCAAGGTGGCCGAGGCGTCGCCGGCTGCGCGTGCGCCGCGCGGCACGAAGGCTCCCGCGCGCGCCGCCGCCCCGCGGGTGGCCGCCATGCTCGCGCACTCCGAGCCGCCCGAGCCCGAGCGCCACCCGAGCATGCGCCTGCACAAGTTCCTCGCCCACGGCGGCGCGGGCTCGCGGCGCGAGGCCGAGACCTTCATCGACCAGGGTCGCGTGTCGGTCAACGGCAAGGTGGTCACGCAGATGGGCTTCAAGGTGGACCCGCAGGTGGACCGCGTGCTGCTAGACGGCGAGCCCGTCAAGAGCGAGAAGCGCTTCTACTACCAGCTGCACAAGCCCGCCGGCTTCGTGTGCACCAACAAGGACGAGGTGGGCCGCCCGCGCGCGGTGGACCTGCTGCGCGGCGTGCAGCAGCGCGTCTACACGGTGGGGCGGCTCGACGTGGACAGCCTGGGCCTGATCCTCGTCACCAACGACGGCGACCTGGCCAACGTGGTCTGCCACCCGCGCTACCGCATCCAGAAGCGCTACCAGGTGGCGGTCAAGGGCTTCATGACGCGCGACCAGGTCGCGCGGCTGGAGGCTGGCGTGTGGCTGGCGGAGGGCAAGTCCTCGCCCGCCAAGGTGGTGCCGCTGGGCCGCAACCCGCGCCAGAACGAGACCATCCTGGAGATGACCATCTTCGAGGGCCGCAACCGCGAGATCCGGCGCGTGTTCGCCGCCATCGGCCTGAAGGTGCGCCGGCTGCTGCGCCTGAGCATCGGGCCGCTGGAGGTGGGCGACCTCAAGCCGGGCGAGGCGCGCGAGGTCCAGCGCAACCAGCTGGGCTTCGTGGACGATGCGCTGCGCCTCTACGAGGCCAACCGCGAGGCCTGGGACGCCGAGCTGCCCCCGCCGCGACGACTGGCGCGAGGGCGGGCGTGGCGACGAGGGTCCCGCCCGGCGCTACGACGAGGGCCCGGCCCGGCGCGGCCCCGACGAGGGGCCGGCGCGGCGCGAGGGCGAGGGCCCGCGCCAGCCGTGGCGCCGTCCCGACGGCCCCCCCGGCCGCGATCCGCGCGGCTAGGCCCGCGGCCAGGCCCCGGGCGCGGCCGCGGCACGCGCCGCCCCCGCGGCCCGTGGTGGCTCTCGGCCGCGGCGCCGTGCCGCCGGGGCGCGGGGGTACCATGCGCGGCCCTGCGCCCTTAGCACAACGGATAGTGCGCTGGCCTCCGGAGCCAGAGATAGGGGTTCGATTCCCTTAGGGCGCACCAGGTGACCGGTGCCGGCGGCCGCGGTGCGGCCCCCCGGTCCGGTTAAGGGCCGCGGGAGGCCCGGGCGCAAGCCCGGCGCCCCGGCCCGGCGGCCGGGCCCCCGCCCGGGCGCGGCCCCCCCCCCCGGGACGCGCCGCCGGCCTGCCGCCGGGGCCTACCGCGCCCCTGCCCCGCAACCGGCGGCGGCTCCGCGGCCGCCGGCACCGGTCACCTGGTGCGCCCTAAGGGAATCGAACCCCTATC
>JBJTIJ010000196.1:0-4872 GCA_046094945.1 Planctomycetia bacterium
GGCCTGTGCCTGGCGGCCTTCATCCTCGCGCTGGTGCTCTCGCTGCTGTGCCTGGTCTCGCTGTGGGCCGGCACGCTGCTGCCGCTGGCGCTGGGCGCCCTGGCGCTGGCGCGCGTGGACGGTACGCAGCAGCGCGGGCGCGCGCTGGCGTGGTGGGCCGTGGGCCTCTCGCTCACCTTCGGCTGGCTGGGCTTCTCCTCCACGCGCCTGTTCCACGAGCAGGTGGGCGGCTTCACGACCAGCTTCGTGGCCAGCCTGCGCTCGGAGCGCCCGGGCGAGGAGCGGCGCGCGGCGCTGGAGGCGTGGGTGGCCAGCACCAGCGCGCAGGCCCAGACCCTCGAGCGCATCGAGGCGCGCTACCGGCAAGCGCTGGAGCGGCTGGGCCCGCTGCAGGGGCCCGTCGAGCTGCCCAGCCTGTGGGCGGGCCAGTTGCCCTACATCGTGCCGCCCGTGGGCACGGTGGCGGTGGACGCCCCGCAGGATGCCACCGCGCTGCCCGGCCCCGGCTCGGTGGTGTGGGCGCGGCTGCCCTTCCGCGCCGGCGAGGGCTACATGGCGCTGTGGATCGGCGACGGCAGCATGAGCGGCCTCTCGGAGGCCCTGCAGAAGCTGGGCGAGGGCAAGCCCGTGCCGGTGCTGCGCGACGTGCGCTTCTTCGCGCCCCCGGCGCTGCTGGGCCCGGGCCCGGCCGGGAGCGCGCCGGCGCCGCAGGGCCGCTGATGGCTCCGCGCGGCCGCCAGCGCGACGGCGACGGCGACGACGACAGGCGCTCGCAGCCGCCGGCCGGGCGCACGCTGGCGCTGGGCGTGTGGCACCTGCGCCTGCCGGCGGCGCCGCGGCCCGGCCTGCTGCGCCGCGACCGCGCCTTCGACCTGGCCGCGCCGTCCATGGACGTGGCCGACATCCTGCGCTACGCGGGCACGGCGCGCCGCTCGCTCAAGGGCCCGCTGGCGCTGGAGATCGACGGGCCCGGCGACCCGCTGGCCAGCGCCGACACCGTGCTGCGCGCGCTGGCGCTGCTGCACGAGCACCACCCGGAGGTGCTCACGGGGCTGTGCATCGACGGCCCGCTGCTGGGCGAGTACGCCGACGAGCTGCGCGAGTTCGGGCTGGCCTGGGTGCGCTGCGTGTCCAGCCGCACGCGCGCCGCGCGCATGCTGGTGGCCGGCGCTCTGCACCGCGGCGAGGCCCTCGAGCGCGCCGAGGCGGCCGCGCTGCTGCTGGAGGAGGCGCCGCGCGCGCTGCACGTGGCGCGGCGCGTGGGCCTGGCGGCCGTGGCGCGCATCACGCTCTTCCCCACGCTCAACGCCAGCGAGGTGGGCGAGCTGGCGCGCGTGGCCGCGCGCGCCGAGGTGGCCCGCGTGGAGGTGGTGCCCCACGAGCCGCGCGCCGGCACGCCACTGGCCCGCGTGCCGGCCCCGACGGCCGGCGAGCTGGCCGAGGCGCGCGAGCTGGTGGAGCGCGTGCTGGCCGAGGAGCGCGGCGAGGGCGGCGCGCACGGCGTGCTGGACTGGCTCACGCCGGGACGCCTCAAGCCCGTGGCCCTCGACACGCTGGACGCCGACGACCTGCGCCACCTGCTGGCCGGGGCCGAGGCCGACGAGCTGCCGCTGGCTCCCGTGCTGCCGCAGCGCCGGGCGCAGATCGTGGCGGTGGCCAGCGAGGACGGTGCGCTGGTGGACCTGCCGCTCACCCATGCGCCGGCCGTGCGGCTCTTCGCCGTGACGGGCACGGCCATCACGCCGCTGGGCGCACGGGCCCTGCCCGAGGACCCGCGCCGCCAGAAGGATGGCGTGGGCCACGCGCGCGACCTGCTGGAGGCGCTGCTGGGCTGCCGCGCGCTGGTGGCCACGCGCATCCCGCCGCGCGCCGCCACGCTGCTCAAGGCCGTGGGCATCGTGCCCATCACGGCCGGCGGCCCCGTGCCCGAGGTGCTCGACCGCGTGGCGCGCGGCACGCTGCGCTCGACGGGCGCCTAGCGCCCGCGGGCCAGGGCGAGGGCGCCTGGCGCCCTGCGCGCGGGCGTGCGGGCGTGCGGGCGCGCCGCGGCCGTCAGCGGCGGCGGATGGCCGGGCCGGGCAGCGCGCCCGGCGCGGTGCCCGGCGGCGTGCTCGCTGACGTGCTGGGCGCTGCGGAAGGCGCCGGGGGCGCGCTCCATGCCTCGCCGCCCGTGGCCGCGCCCGCGGGGGCCGCTGCCGCCGGCGCCGGCGTCGGGGCCATGGCCGGTGCCGGTGAGGCTGCCGCCGACGCTGCCGTCGACGGCGCCGGCGACGGTGCCGGCGACGGTGCCGGCGCCAGCACGGGCGCCGCCGAGGGCCCGGTGCGCCGCATCAGGTTGGCGGGCGCGGCCGGGGCCTCGGCCGCAGGCGGCGGCGCGCCCCACGGGAAGGTCCACGTCAGCTCGCTGCCGCTGGAGAGGCGCTTGAGGCGCACCCAGCCCACCTCGCGCGTGATCACGTGCCGGAACGAGACGCTGAAGCGCGCAGCGAAGCGCTCGCCCTCCTGGCCCATCGTGCCCATGTAGGTGAGCGGGCGGCCCGGCAGCGTGGCGCCGCGCGAGTCGGTGAGCAGGAACTGCTCGGAGGTGGGCTGCGTGAACTCCTTGGTGCGCAGCGTGATGACGAAGGTGGTGTAGCCCTGCTCGAAGTAGGCGCGGTGCTGGCGCAGCACCGTCTCCTCGTCGCCCTCGTGGCGCAGCCACGCCACGTCCTCGAGCACGGCCTCCATCTCGCCCGCCTCGTCGGCGCGCGCGAAGGCGGTGCGCGCCGCGCGGGCGTCGGCGTACTCGGGCACGGGCACGCCCTCGACCGTGGGCGCGCAGGCGCCGCTGGCCACGCCGCCGCCGCCGCTGGTGCAGCCCGCCAGCGCCAGCAGGCCCAGCAGCAGCAGCACGGCCCGCAGGCACGGGCCGGCGCGCGCGGCGGCAGGCTTCGGGGAGACGGGCATGCTGGCACCTCCAGGGGCGGCTCGCCCCGCCGTGGACGACGGGAGGTGCGCGCGGCTTCCCGCGTGCGCCCCGGGTCGCGCGCTCACAGGCGCTTGATGAGCTCGGCGCGCTTGGCCTGGAACTCGGCGTCGGTGAGGATGCCGTCCTTGTGCAGCGCGGCCAGCTCGCGCAGCTGCTCGGCCACGGAGGGGCCGCCGGCCGCGGGCGGCGTGGCCGGCTGCTGCGCCTGGCGCAGCGCGTCGGCCATCACCTGCCCCATGCCCAGGCCTGCGCCCAGGCCCACGCCGGCGCCGGCCGCGCCGCCGCCGGGGTTGCGCGCCGCATCGCCCAGCGCCTCGGCGGCCTTCAGGCGCGTGTAGGCGCCCAGGTCGCCCAGCGCGCCCATGCGCGAGCGCTCGTCGATGGCCTGCTGCACCGCCTCGGGCGGCGTGATGGCGTTGACGCGGAAGTTCTCGATCGACAGGCCGAAGCGCTTGACGTCGTTGTCCAGCTGCTGGCCCAGCTCGCGCGAGACCTCGTCGTACTTGCTGGGCAGGTCGAACACGCTGGTGAGGTGCGTGCCCAGCCAGTCGTTGAGCGTCTGCACGATGGTGCTCTTGAGGTACTCCTCGGCGTTGGCGGCCGAGTAGCGCGACTCGTTGGCCACCAGCGTGCTGGCGAAGACCATCGGGTCGATCACGCGCAGGCCGTAGGTGCCGAAGGCGCGCAGGCGCACCAGGCCCAGCTCCTTGTCGCGGAAGGGCACCGGCTCGCGCGTCCCCCACTTGAGGTCCGGCAGCGTGCGCATGCTGACGAACACCACCTCGCAGCGGAACGGGCTGGTGAAGCCGAAGGGCAGCGAGAGCACCTTCGTGAGGATGGGGATGTTCTTGGTGCTGAGCGTGTGCCGGCCCGGCTCCAGCATGTCCGTGGCCTTGCCGTCCTTGCGGAAGATGGCGCGCTGGAAGTCGCGCACCACGCACTGGCTGCCGAAGTTGGTCTCGGCCGAGCCGTCCTGCGGGATGCGCACGGCCAGCTCGCCCGGCTGCTGGTCGGTGGACTCGATGACGCTCAGGAAGATGCCCATGGAGGCTCCGGTGGCGCCGACGGGGCGCAGCGCGCGAGTCTACCGCCAGCGCGGCGCCGCTTCAGCGGGCGGGCGCGCCGCCCGGCCGCGGGGCCGTTGCCGGCGCGGGCGCGGGCACGGGGGCAGGAACCGGTGCGGTCGCCGGCGCGCCCGGCAGGCTGCCCGGCCGCACCTCCAGCCACAGGCCGCGGGCCCCCGCCGGCAGGTAGGCGCCCAGCCCGTCGGCCACCTGCCCCAGCGGGGCCAGCAGGCGCGAGCCGTGCGTGAGCTGCTGCAGCCGTGCGTGGCGGCCCGAGGCCTCCATCCAGGCCCCGCCCACCACCACGAGCAGCAGCGCGCACAGCACGCCGGTGGCCGCGCCCAGCACGCACCCCGCCAGCCGGTCCACGCCGGCCAGCGCCACGCCGTGCACGAGGCCGCGCGCGAGGAAGGCCGCCCACGTGCCCAGCAGCAGCACGAGGAAGAACACCATCGCCCAGGCCAGGCCGGGCGCGGCCTCGGCCCCCAGCGAGGGGAACAGCGAGCGCAGCATGGGCGCCAGCGGGTCGTCGGCCAGCGAGGCGCAGGCGAAGGCCACCGCGAAGGCCATGAAGCGGATCACCTGCCAGGTGAAGCCCTTGAGCGCGCCGCGCAGCGCGAAGAGGCAGGTCACCGCCACCAGCACCAGGTCGAGCGTGGAGATGCCGGCGGCGAGCACCGCCCGATGCTACGGGCCGGGCGGGCGCGGCCGGCGCGCAGCCGTCGCGCGGCGGGGAGACGCCTCCGGGGCGGCGCAGGACGCGCCCCGGGGCGGGGGCTACCATCCGCCGCGTGCGGCCCGGCCGCACCCCACCTTGCCCGGAGCACGCATGGACCGCCC
>JBJTIJ010000197.1:0-2571 GCA_046094945.1 Planctomycetia bacterium
GTTCCGCGCCGGGCAGGCGCCGGTGGTGGGGGCGGTGCTGGCGGGCCGCGATGCACTGTGCATCCTGCCCACGGGCGGCGGCAAGAGCCTGTGCTACCAGCTGCCGGCGCTGCTCAAGCCGGGCGTGACGCTGGTGGTGAGCCCGCTCATCGCGCTGATGAAGGACCAGGTGGACGGGCTCCACCGCCGCGGCATCGCGGCCGCCGAGCTCAACAGCTCGCTCACCCCCGAGCAGCAGGACGAGGTGCTCGACCGGGCCGCCGCCGGCGAGCTCAAGCTGCTGTACGTGGCGCCCGAGCGCTTCCGCAACGAGCGCTTCCGCCGGCGCGTGGCCGCGCTGCAGGTGTCGCTGGTGGCGGTGGACGAGGCGCACTGCATCTCGCAGTGGGGGCACGACTTCCGGCCCGACTACCGGCGCCTGAAGCCCGCGCTGGAGGCGCTGGGCAGCCCGCAGGTGCTGGCGCTCACGGCCACGGCGCCGGTGGAGGTGCAGGACGACATCGTGCTGCAGCTGGGCCTGCGCGAGCCGCTGCGGCTGGTGGACGGCCTGGTGCGCGAGAACCTCGTCTTCGAGGTGGTGCGCGCCTCCACGCCCGATGCCAAGCAGGAGGCGCTCGAGCGCGTCATCGCCGGCACGCCCGGGGCCGTGATCGTCTACTGCGCCACCCGCAAGGCCGTCGAGCGCGTGGCCGACGGGCTGGCGCGCCGCGGGCGCAAGGTGCTGCGCTACCACGCGGGCCTGGAGGACGCCGAGCGCACGGCCGCGCAGGAGGCCTTCGTCACGGGCGGCGCACCGCTGCTGGTGGCCACCAATGCCTTCGGCATGGGCGTGGACCGCCCCGACGTGCGGGCCGTGGTGCACTACGACATCCCGCGCACGGTGGAGGCCTACGTGCAGGAGTCGGGCCGCGCCGGGCGCGACGGCCAGCCGGCGCTGTGCGTGCTGCTGTTCCACCCGGCCGACCTGCACATCCAGCGCTTCTTCCTCGAGGGCGCCAACCCCTCGCGCGAGGTGGTGACGGAGGTGTTCCGCGTGCTGCTGGAGGCCGGCGCGGGGCGCGTGGAGCTGACCGCGGAGGCCATCGCCGAGCGCATGCGCGTGGAGGCCGCCACCAACGCCGTCTCCACCGCGCTGGCCGTGCTGGACCGCGCGGCGCTGGTGCGCCGCGGGCGCCGTGGCGAGAACCTCTCCCACGTCACCGTGCTGCCGGCCAGCGACGACCTCTTCGCCGTGGCGCCGCTGCCGCAGGGCCTGGGCCGGCTGCTCTCCACGCTGGTGGAGCGGCTGGGCGTGGGCCGGCGCAAGCCGCTGGACCTGGAAGACTTCGCCGCCTCGCGCAACGTGACCGAGGAGACGGTGCGCCGTGGCCTGGCGCGGCTGCACGAGCTGGGCCGCATCGCCTACGAGCCGGCCTTCCGCGGGCGTGCCACCGAGGTGCGCGTCAGCGGCGTGCCGGAGGACCTGCTGGCGGCGGTGGACTTCGACGCGCTGGCCGAGCGGCGCCTGCACGAGGAGCGCAAGCTGGACACGATGGTGGCCTACGCGCAGGTGCGCGGCTGCCGCCGCGGCTTCCTGCTGGGCTGCTTTGGCGTGCGCGGCGCGGCCGCCTGCGGGCGCTGCGATGGCTGCCGCGGCCGCAAGGTGGCGCGCCCGGCCGCGGGCACGCGCGCCGCCGCGCGGCAGGACGAGGTGCTGCGCACGCTGCTCAAGGCCGTGGGCGCCTACGACGGCCGCTTCGGCTTCGGCAAGCTGGCCGGCCACCTCGTGGGCAGCAAGGCCTCCGGGGTGGGCGACGGGCCGCTCTCGCGCGGGCCCACCTACGGCGCGCTGGGCAGCATGCGCCAGAAGGACGTGGAGGACTGCCTGCACCGCGCGCAGGAAGCGGGCCTGCTGGGGCTGGTGCCGCACGCGATCGCGGGCAGCGGCCGGCGCGTGCACACCGTGGCGCTCACGGACGAGGGCCGGCGCGTGCTGGGGGGGGAGGCGGTCCCGCCCTGGTAGGGCCCTGCCCTGCCAGTCCGCCCTGGCCAGCCTGCCCTGCCCAGCCCGACGCAGCCAGCCCGACGTGGCCGTGAGCGGCCGGGCGCGGCCGGGGCCGCCGAGGCCGCCACCACCGGTGCGAGCGCGGCGCCACGGCCCTGTGCCCCGAGGCCGCGCACCCCGCTGCGGCTTGACCCTCCCCGCCACGGGCCTACGATCCGGGGCCCGGAGCGATCCGGGGCCGCCCGTCCGGGGTGGCCACGCTCTTGCCCGCATCCTTGAGGAGTAGTTCAGCTGGTAGAACGCCTGACTCTGGATCAGGAAGTCGTAGGTTCGATCCCTACCTCCTCAGCCATCTCCCTGGCCCCATCGTCCAGCGGTTAGGACACGGCCCTCTCAAGGCTGAAACCGGGGTTCGAGTCCCCGTGGGGTCACCACCTGGCCCCCGCAAGGCACGTCGCCTTGCGGGGGCCTTCTCGTAGGTGCCCGGCGGCACGCCGGCGGCCTGGCCGCGCCCTGCCGGCGTCCGGCACGCGCCTGCCCGCGCCCGCCCGCGCCCGCCCCCGGCTGGGGTAGGCTGCCCCCATGCC
>JBJTIJ010000198.1:0-7803 GCA_046094945.1 Planctomycetia bacterium
CCCCGCCGCAGCGCGCCGGCAGGCGCCGCCCCCCCACCAGCACCCGCCCCTCGCCGACCGCCGCGGGCGCCTGCTACCTGAGTCGGACCCTCGCGCTCCCCGGGCGTGCCTGCCACGTGCGCCCGCTGGCCAAGGGCCTGCTGGAGCGCGAGCGCGAGCGCGCCACCGTGCTGGAGGGCCCGCAGGCGACCACGATGAAGAACGACCGCTCGCCGGGCCGCACGTGGCAGGCACGCCTGGGCAGCACGACGTTCCGCGTCACGACGCAGGACACCAGCAAGGTGGGCGTGGAGCAGGTGCTCGAGCACGTGCAGCGCCTGCCGGCGCGCTACCGCCGCTGCCTGGAGATCGTCTCGGAGCCCGAGAAGGCGGGCGTGGCGGTCTACGCCGAGCTGGGCGGGGCCGCCGCCCACGGCGGGCAGGAGTACCTGAACATGATCCCCGAGGCCAACGTGTTCGTGATGCTGCACGAGGCCGGGCACATCCTCGAGCAGCGCGCCACCGCCAAGCAGCCCGACATCCTGGCGCGCTGGGCCAAGGCGGCCGCCGCCGACAAGATCTCGGTGTCGGAGTACGGCGACTCGGTGACGCACGAGGACCAGGCCGAGTTCTCGCTGGTGTACGGCATCGCGCTGGACGCCGGGCCCGAGCACCTCGAGGCCCTCAAGGCGCTCTCGCCGCGGCGCTTCGCGCTGTGGGAGCAGATCCTCGTGCTGGCCGGCGCGCGGGCGCCCGGCGCCCCCGGCACGCCCGCCCCGGCAGGCACGGGCGGCGCGAGCGGTGCGAGCGGCGCGGCGGCCAAGGACAGGCCGGCGGCCAAGGGCAAGGACAAGGCGCCGGCGCGCTGAGCGCCTGCGCCGCGCGGCGTCGCGCCCTAGCGCTCGGGGAACAGGCGCAGCGCCGTGCCCGAGAGGATGGCCTCCAGCGCCTGCGGCGAGAGGTCGAGCCGGCGCACGGCCTCGAGGTTCTCCCTCACCGGCGGGATGCCCGGGCTGGGCCAGTCGGTGCCGAAGCAGCAGCGCGTGGCGATCTCCTCCAGGCGCGGGAACCACTCGGGGATGCGCGCCGGCGGGATGCCCGAGAGGTCGAGGTGGAAGCGCGGGAAGCGGCGCAGCAGGAACCAGGCCTCCTCGGTCCACAGCGGGCGGCCGCCGTGGGCGATGAGCACGTCCAGCGCGGGGAAGTCGTTGCCCACGTCGTCGAGCTGCAGCGGGTCGCCGAACTTGATGCGCGCGCCGCGGAAGATGCTGGTGCCGGTGTGGAACATGACCGGCACGCGCGCCTCGCTGGCCACGCGGTAGAGGTCGGCCAGCTGCGGGTGCGGGCCCTGGTAGTCGTTGGGCGCCACCAGCATGTGCGGCCCGTGGATCTTGAACAGGCGCGCGCCCAGGCCCACGAGGCGCTGCGCCTCGCCGCGCATGTCGGGCGTGAAGCGCGGGTTGAGGCCCACGCAGGGCAGCAGGCGGCGCGGCTCGGCCTTGCAGTAGCGGATCACCCAGTCGTTGGTGCTCTTGTCGAAGCCCATCACGTCGGGGGCCTCGTAGTTGATGAGCACCATGCGGTCGACGCCGGCCGCGTCCATGTAGGCCAGCAGGGCGCGCGGGTCGTCGAAGCAGGCCTCGGCGGCAGCGACGTCCTTGCAGCCCTTGCGGAAGGCCTCCATCACCGCGGGCTTGATCTGCTCGCGCGGCTGGATGTGGACGTGGACGTCGGTGACAGGACCGGCCATGGCGCGCAGGCTGCCTAGGCGCCCGCCGGCCAGGCGTAGAAGCCCTGGCCCGACTTCTTGCCCAGCTTGCCCTCGGCCACCATCTTGCGCAGCAGCGCCGGCGGCGCGAAGCGGCGGTCGTCGAGCACCTTGGAGAGGTGCTCGGCGATGCCCAGGCGCACGTCCAGGCCCACGAGGTCGGTGAGCTTGAGCGGGCCCATCGGGTGCCCGTAGCCCAGCGTCATGGCCGTGTCGATGTCGGCCGGGCTGGCCACGCCCTCCTCCACCATGCGGATGGCCTCCATGCCCAGCGCGATGCCCAGCCGCGAGGTGGCGAAGCCGGGCGCGTCCTTGACCACGATCACCTGCTTGCCCATGGCCTTGCCCACGGCCAGCGTGGTGGCCAGCGTGGCCTCGCTGGTGGTGTCGGCGCGCACCACCTCCAGCAGCGCCATGATGTGCACCGGGTTGAAGAAGTGCATGCCCACCACCTGCGCAGGCCGGCCGCTGGCCTCCGCGATGCGCGTCACGGGCAGCGACGAGGTGTTGGTGGCCAGCACCGCGTGGGCCGGCGCGTGCTTGCCCAGCGTGCCGAAGATCTGGGCCTTGAGCTCGATCTTCTCGGGCACGGCCTCGACCGCGAGGTCGCACCACGCGGCGGCCTCCTCCAGGCGCGCAGGCGCCGCCGACAGGCGCTTGAGGGTGGCATCGCGCTGGTCGCTGCTGAGCTTGCCCTTCTCGACGCCCTTCTGCAGGTTGGCCTGCACGCTGGCCAGCGCCTTCTGCACGGCCGCCGGCGACACGTCGTAGATGGCTGCCTCGTAGCCGGCCTGCGCCGCCACGTGGGCGATGCCGTGGCCCATCGTGCCCGCGCCGACCACCAGGATGCGCTTGACCTCGCCTGCCTGCGACATGGCTGGACCTCCGTCGGTGAGGCCCGGACCCTACCACGCACGCGCACGGCCCGCGGGCCACGCGCGAGAGCGGGCCCGCGTGCGCCCGGCTCGCGGGTGCGTGCGGAGGTGCGTGCGCAGGCGCGGGTGGCGACGCGCGCGGCGCGCGCTCAGCGCACCAGCACGTAGGCCACGTAGCCGGGCGGCGGCGGGGCCGTCGTGCCCGGCGCGGCCGGCGCGTAGACGGCCCAGCCCGGCGGCGGCATGCCCACCGGCACGAACACCACGGGCGGCGGGGCCTGTGCCGCGCGCTCCATCTCCTGCTCGCGCGCGACGTCGTCGCCCAGCGCGGCGCCGAAGAGCAGGCCCACCACGCCACCCAGCGCCGCGCCCTCGCCCTTGTGGCCGGGGGCCGAGGCGGCCGCGCCCAGCGCCGCCCCCACGGCCGTGCCCGTGATGGCGCCGGCGGCACGCGTGTGCGCCGGACCCTGCGAGCAGGCAGGCAGCGCGGGCAGGCAGGCTAGGCCCAGGGCCAGCAGCAGGTGGCGAGGCATCGTTCGCTCCGGGGGGGCGCCGCCGGCAGGCGCGGGTGTGCCCCAAGGCTAGCGCAGCGCGCCCGGCGCGCACCAGCACGCGGTCCAAGCACCCTGTCCACGCACCCCGTCCAAGCGCCCCGTCCAAGCACCCTGTCCAGAAGACCCTGTGCCGGCTCCCCTAGCGGCCCTGCGGCAGGCCCGCCTCCAGGCGCTGCAGCCGCGCGCGCGCCGCCTCCGAGGGGTGCGCCGCCAGCGCCGCGCGCAGGTCGCGCTGCAGGCCCGGCTCGGCGCCCTCGTGGGCCGCCACCAGCGCGTCGAGCGCTGCCACGCTGGGCGCGCGCAGCCGCGCCAGGCCCTGCGCCGCCACCCGCCGCTCGGCCGCATCGCGGCCGGCCAGTGCGGCCAGCAGCGCCGGCTCGGCCGCCGGCTCGCCGGTGCGGCCCCGCGCGGCCATGAGCGCCACGCGCAGGCCCGGCTCGACGGCCTGCTCCAGCGCCTGCTGCAGCACGGCGCACGCCGCGGCGCCGCCCTGCGCATGCTGCGCCAGCACCGACTGCGCCGCCGCCACGCCCTCGCCCGCCCGCGCGGCCTCCACCACGCGCGCCAGCGCACGCGGGTCGCCGGTCAACGCCAGCGAGGCCAGCCAGGCGCGCTGCGCCGCCGGCCCCTCCTCGCGCGGCTCGCTGGCCAGCAGCGCCGTCACCAGCGCCGGCGACACCTCGCGCCGCGCGGCCAGCGCGTAGGCAGCCCGCGCCGCGGCACCGCCGCCGGCCAGCACCTGCTGCAGCACCGCCAGCGCCTCGCCCTGCGCCGAGAGGTCGAGCTCGCGCGCCACGCGCTGCGCCGCCTCCAGCGCATCGCCCTCGCGGCCCAGCACCTCCAGCAGCAGGCGCACGGCCGCCGCACCGCCCATGCGCGCCACGGCGGCCAGCAGCGGGCGGTCGTGCTCCAGCAGGCCCGTCTGGCGCTCGCGCAGCAGCTCCACGCGCGCCTCCACGCTGGGGACCGGCAGGGCAGCAATGGCCTCCACCAGCCGCGCCCGGCCCTGCGCGTCGATGGGCCAGCCTTGCGCATCCACCGGCAGCCGGTCCAGCGTGGCCAGCAGGTCGGTGAGCAGCGCCGGGTCGCTGCTGGCGCGGCAGGTGGCCAGCGCCGTGCCGTCGTCGCCGGCCAGCAGCGCGGCGCACAGGGCCGCGCGCTGCCCGGGCGTGAGCGCTGCGAGCGGGTCGGGCTCGTCGTCCAGCGGCGGGCCCTGCTCGCCCGGCGCAGGCTGGCCTGGCGCACGCTCGCGGGCCTCGGCCGCGGCACCGGCGCGGGCGGCTGCCCGCGCGCCCGCCGCCGCGTCGTGCTGCAGCACGGGCCCGCCCGTCGTCCCTGCGCCGCCGGGCACGGCGACCGCCCCGTCCGGGGCGTCCCCGCCGCCGGGGCCCGCGACGAAGACCTGCCAGCCCAGCCAGCCCGAGCCAGCCAGCGCCACGAGCAGCAGTCCGGGCAGCAGCGCCGGGGGCAGCGTCGGGCGAGCGGGCATGGCAGGCACCGTACATGGACGCTCGCCCGACGCTGCCCCCGGCGCTGCTGCCCGGGGGGGGGGGGGGGGGGGGGGGGGGGGGGGGGGGGGGGGGGGCGGGGGGGGGGCGGGGGCCGGGCCGCCCCGTCCCTGGCCGCCCCCGCGGGCCCGGGGGGGGGCCCGGGCGCCGCGTCAGGGACAAGGTCCCGCGTGCACGGCACGCGGGATCGAACGTGGCCGCGTGGGCTAGGGGTAGCTCACCGTGCCGGGCAGCCACGGCACGTAGCGCACGGCGTCGTTGTTGTTGAGGCGGTCGAGCTGCGAGCCGATGGCGTGCTGGCGCGCGCCGTCCGTGCCCAGCCACGCCTCGATGGCCTCGCCCAGCAGGCCCGAGGCCGGGGCCCAGGTGCCGGGCGCCACCTCGAAGGTGGCCCCCACGTCGCCCAGGCGCTTGCGCGCGTTGAAGATGAAGGCCAGCAGCTGCTGGGCCAGCATCTCGCGCGGGTCGCCGCTGGCGTTGGTGTCCACGAGGAACTTGCTCACCTCGGCCTTGGCCGTGCCGGCGTTGGCCACCGTGTCGCCCCAGTCACCCTTGGCCGAGCCCACGCGCGTGCCGTCGCTGAAGCGGCCGTCGAAGGGCTCGTCGCCGTCCTCGAAGTAGGACGAGGGCGTGGCGTAGGGCGCCAGGCCGTTGGCGTAGGCGATGTCGCCCGCGCCCAGCTCGCTGAGGCCGTTCTTGTTGTGCCAGTAGCCCTTCGTGCCGAAGTCGGCCACCGCCGTGCGGTAGTTGGTGAAGGTGGCGCTCGCCTGCGTGCCGACGATGGCGCTGGCGCTGACCGTGCTGGCCACCACGACCTGCACCGAGGTGGGGCCGCTGGCGATCCAGCCGCCGCCCGAGGGGAACAGCTCGGTGAGCGTGTAGGTGCCGGGCACCAGGTTGCTGAACGTGGCCACGCCGCTGGCGTCGGTGGCGAGCACCGTGGGGCCCACGCTGCTGCCGCCCAGCGTCGTGCCGGTGAGCTGGATGCGCCAGCCCTCGATGCCCGGCTCGCCGGCCTGCGCCACGCCGTCGCGGCTGCGGTCATAGACCTTCAGCCCGCGCGCGCTGCCCAGGCCGTGGTTGCCGAACACCACCGCGTGGCTCTCGGCCACGCTGCCCAGCACCTCGACCTGCGCCAGCGGCGAGGCCGTGGGGCCAGAGGACACCACGACGCCGTCGACGATGGCCACCGTCTGGCGCGTGCCCACGGGCGTGCTCTCGAGCACCTGGTAGGTGCCCACGGGCGCCGTCGTCATCAGCGCCGGCGTGTAGAGCGTGGAGACCACGCCCAGCGGGTCGGTCACGTCCACGCGCCAGCCGGTCACCTCGGCCTCGCCCGCGTCCCACGTGCCATCGAGGTCGGCATCGTTGAACTTGCGGATCGAGAGCAGGCCCGGCTCGACCACCACCTTCTTCTGCTTGACCTTGTAGTTGTCGGTCTTGCAGCGGGCGGGGATGAAGCCGTGGTAGTTGCCCGGGCTGTACGACTCGCCGTTGACCGGGATGCTGTCGCTGGGCACGTAGCTGGTGCCAAAGGCGCCGGCGTAGTCCTCCACGCGCGTGAGCCACACCTTGTAGACGCCGCCCGGGTTGGGCGTGTCGTCGTAGGGGAAGAGCTGCACCGTGATGGCGCCCTTGCTGCGCCAGTCGCGGTCGATGCCGGTGTTGTGCGTGAAGCTGGTGGCCGTGAGCGTGCCGCGGCGCAGCACCCAGTTGGTGCCGGCGTAGGCCTGGTCGATCACGCCATGGCGGTTGACGTGCACCTTGCGGCACGAGATGTGGTCGCTGGAGAGCAGGTCCTTGCCGCTGGGGTCGGTCACCTGGAAGTAGTAGTCGCCCTCGGGCAGGCCCGCGGCGTGCACCGGGGCGTTGGGCCCGGGACCGCCGTCGAAGTAGACGTCCTCCTTGATGTCGTAGCGCACGTTCTCGTTCACCACGCTGCCGTCGACGGTGGTGGTGAAGATGGCACCCGAGAGCTGCACCTCGGCGCCGGTGGCACGCGGCAGGGGCAGGACCGACACGCAGGCCATCGCAAGCGCGAGGCCGCCAACCATCCAGGCGGGCTTCATGGGAAGCAGGCTCCAGGCAAGGGGAAGCCCCCGGCGCGCACGCACCAGGAGCGAGACCGCCGCTGGAGCAACGTGCGTACCCACGGCGCCCGCGCCAGGGAGGCCGCGCCCCGGGCGGGCCTGCCCCCTGCGAGCATCCGGCGCGTGTCGCGTGGGCTCAACACACGTTGCGCCGGCGCGACACGGCAAGGTGTGGCCTCGGCTGCCCCTGGCGCCTCGCTGCAGACGCCTCAGGACCGCCGCCTCGCGCGCCCGGCGCGCCCGGCGCGCCCGGCGCGCCTAGCGCCATGGGCGCCGCGGGCGCCGCAGGCGCCACAGGTGCTGAGGACGCTACAGGTGCTGCGGGTGCTCCTGGCGCCGTGGGCGCGGGTGCCACTGCGGGACCTCGAGGCAGGCGCCGGGCACGCCTGCGGTGCGGTCCGCGCGCACGCGAGCCGCCGCTGGCCGGCGCAGGCCGGCGCGGCTCGCCGTACGAGGCCCACGCGCAGCCGTGCGCATGCGCGGCCTCGCCCACGGTGAGGCACAGGTGCACGGCATCGGGCCCCATGCTGCGCACCGCAGGAGCCCGCAGCGGCCGGCGGCTCACGGCTCGTCTCCCTCGGGCAGCGCCCACAGCACCACGTCGTGCAGCGGCTCGCCGCCGGCGAGCAGCCTGAGCAGGTACTTGCCGTGGCAGGGCAGCGTCAGCCGCGAGAGGCAGAAGCCCACCTGCAGGCGCCGCAGTGGGTCGTGCGCGTGGATGCGCCCGCCCAGCGCGTAGCGCGCCAGCTCCTGCTCGTCGCTGGCCGCCACCACGGCCAGCTCGAGGTCGTAGGTGCCGTGCAGGTTGGTCATCTGCACGTACACCTCCAGCCCCACGTCCTCGAGCGGCTCCTGGTTGCTGTGCAGCCACTCGAACACGCCCAGCAGCGTCCACTTCCCCGTCGCTGGATCGCGCCAGATGTGATCGCAGGCCAGCATCGACAGCACGACCGGGGTTGACGGCCAGCGACGAGCAGGAGCTGGCGCGCTACGCGCTGGGCGGGCGCATCCACGCGCACGACCCGCTGC
>JBJTIJ010000199.1:0-2895 GCA_046094945.1 Planctomycetia bacterium
GAGGAGGAGACCACCCACGCGCCCTACGCCGCGCCCGAGCGCCTGCCGCTGGAGGCCGCCACCAGCAGCGGCTCCAGCTCGGATCGGCTCACGTCGCCGGCCGTGAACAGACGGCTGGTCGAGGGGCGGTAATGGGACCCCACGAAGGCCGCCACCTCGTCGCGCGAGATGGCCGCCACGCTCTCGCGGCGCCCGGCCGACGGCGAGCCATAGGGGTGGTCCTTGCCCCACCACGCCGCGCCGGTGATGCGCCGGGCCACCTCGGTGGGATCGGCCTCCTCCTGGTCGAGCGCCGCCAGCCGCAGCGCCCGCACGCGCTCGAGGTCGCTGGCACCCAGCGCAGGCTGCACCGCCGCGGAGGCGAAGAGCCGCAGCGCCGGCTCGAGGTTGCGCTTGAGCACGTCCAGCGTCAGGCCGGCGGCCTCGCGCTCCAGCACCGGCTCCACATGCGCGGCCAGGTCTTCCAGCGCCTGCGCATAGGCCAGCGCATCCAGGCCGCCGGCGCCCTCGTCGAGCATGTCGTTGGCCAGCGCCGCCAGCCCCGCGCGCCCTGCGGGGTCGCGCCAGCTGCCCGCGTCCGACTCCAGGCGCATCGACACCAGCGGCAGGCCGCGGCGCTCGACGTGCCACACCTCCAGCCCGTTGGGCAGCCGGAACACCTCCGGCACCGGCGACTGGAAGGTACCGCGAGCGGCCGCGCCGGGTCGCGTGTCACGCGTGCCCTCGGGCAGCTGCGGCGTGGGCACGGTGCGCACCGTCAGGCCCTGGCTCCGCTGCAAGGTGAGCACGCACCAGGTGCGCACGCTGTCGAGCGTGGTGCGCCGGTAGCGCAGCACGTCCTCCGCCAGCGCATCGGGGCGGCCCAGCCACGTGAAGTAGTGGTTGAGCAGGTCGGCGCGCTCCTGCACCGACTCCAGGCTGGCCACCTTCTGGGTCTCGATGCGGTTGACGATGCGCCGGTGCTCCTCGGGCGAGGGGCCGTCCTGCTGCAGGCGCGTGATCTCGTCCCATGTCGCGGCCTCGAGCGCCTCCAGCGAGGTGCCCGGCGTGGCCGTGGCCACGATGGTGAACAGGCTGCCGAGCTGGGCGCTGCCCTGCCAGGCGGCCACGTCCGTGGCCAGCTTGTCCTGGAACACCAGCCGGCGGTAGAGGCGGCTGGTCTTGCCCTCGGTGAGCACGCTGGCCACGATGTCGAGGTCGGCATCGCCGTTGGCGAAGAAGGCCGGGCTGTGGAAGGCCAGCATCAGCTGCGGCAGCTCGACATTGCCGTCCACGACGGTGACGCGCTTGGCGCTCGTGAGCTGCACGGCAGGCACCAGCGGCCGGTGCGGATCCTCGCCGCGCGGCAGCGAGCCGAACAGGCGCTGGATGTGGCCCTTGACCTCGGCTGCGTCGAAGTCCCCCGCGACCACCAGCGAGGCGTTGTTGGGGATGTAGAAGCGCCGGTGGAACTCCTTCACGTCCTCCACCGTGGCGGCCTGGATGTCCTCGTGCGTGCCGATCACGCTGTGGCGGTAGGGATGCCCGCGCGGGTACATGTTCTCGTAGAGCGCGAGGTTGGCCGGGCCGTAGGGCGCGATCTCGTAGGACTGGCGCCGCTCCTCGCGCACCACGTTCTGCTGCAGTGCCAGCTTGGCCTGCGTCATGCTGGGCCCCATGGCCTCCATGCGCTCGGCCTCCAGCCACAGCAGCGTGGGCAGCAGGTGGCTGGGGCCCGACTCGAAGTAGTTCGTGCGGTCCAGCGAGGTGGAGGCGTTGTTGCTGCCGCCCTCGGCTTCCATGATCTTGTCGAAGGAGAGCTCGGGCACGCGATCGGTGCCCATGAACATCAGGTGCTCGAAGAGGTGCGCGAAGCCCGTGCGGCCCGGCGACTCGTCCTTGGCTCCCACGCGGTACCAGAGGTTGACGCAGGCCACCGGCAGGCGGCGGTCCTGGTGCAGGATCACCTGCAGCCCATTGGCCAGCTCGTAGGCCTCGACGGGCAGTCGCGGCAGGTCGTCCTGGGCCGCCGGGGCGGGGCGCGCGCAGGGGGCGAGCAGGGCCAGGGCCAGCAGGCCGGCCAGGAGGTGACGGGGCATGGCGACTCCACGCACGAGGGGGTTGGGCCTTGGAACGCGGGGCCCGGGCGCGGATTCTAGACCCCCCGCCTCCCGTGGGAGACCTCGCATGGCCCTGACCGCACGCACCTCGTGGCTGGCCCTCGCCGGCCTGCTCGGCCTGGCGTCCCTGGCCGCCCTGCCCGCCGGCGCCGAGGGCCCCGCCCCGGCGGCCGCGGGCACGCCCATGCGCCTCGTGGAGGGCCCCTGCCTCTCGCCCGACGGCACGCGGCTGGCCTTCGCCTGGCGCGGCGACCTGTGGCTGGCCAGCAGCCGCGGCGGCAGCGCGCAGCGCCTGACGGCCCACCCCGCCCAGGACCGCCACCCGCGCTTGAGCCCCGACGGGCGCCGGCTGGCCTTCACCAGCAACCGCAGCGGTCCCGACCAGGCCTGGGTCCTCGACCTCGCTGGCGGCGAGCCGCAGCAGGTGACGACGCACAGCGAGGGGGCCCAGGTGCAAGGCTGGTTCCCCGACGGGCAGCACCTGCTGGTGCTGGGCCGGCGCGACCACGACCACGCCCGGCCCGAGCGCCTGCTGCGCGTGGCCGCCCAGCCCGGGGCGCGCGAGGACCTGCTCTTCGACGACTGGGGCTACGACGCGGCCGTCTCGCCCGACGGCACGCGCCTGGCCTTCGTGCGCCAGGGCACGGGCTGGAGCCGCAAGGGCTACCGGGGCTCGCAGGCCGCGCAGGTGTGGATCCACGAGCGGGGCAGCGAGCGCTTCACGCGCCTGTCGCAGGGTCCGCACGAGGAGCGCTGGCCCTCGTGGAGCGCCGACGGCGCGAGCCTGCGGCTGGCC
>JBJTIJ010000200.1:0-5083 GCA_046094945.1 Planctomycetia bacterium
GCCGCCCCTGCGCCGGCCTCCTTCCACCTGCCCGCGGTGGACCCCTTCGTGGAGCGCCACCTCGGCCGCCCGGCGGCCGAGGAGCAGGCCATGCTGGCGCTGCTGGGCGTGCGCAGCCGCGCGCAGCTCATCGACGAGACGGTGCCGGCCGGCATCCGGCTGGGCCGCGCGCTGGACCTGCCCGCGGCGCTGGGCGAGCACGAGGCGCTGGCGCGCCTGAAGTCGATCATGGACCGCAACAAGGTGGCGCGCAGCTACCTGGGCATGGGCTACCACGACTGCCACGTGCCGCCCGTGATCCAGCGCAACATCCTGGAGAACCCGGGCTGGTACACGGCCTACACGCCCTACCAGTCGGAGATCTCGCAGGGCCGCCTCGAGGCCATCCTGAACTTCCAGACGCTGGTCTGCGACCTCACGGGCATGGCGATCAGCAATGCCTCGATGCTCGACGAGGGCACCTCGGCGGCCGAGGCCATGAACCTGTGCCTGGCCGTGCACCCCAACGAGAAGGCGCGCATCTTCTTCATCTCCAGCCGCTGCCACCCGCAGACCATCGAGGTGGTCAAGGCGCGCGCCAAGCCCAAGGGCGTGCGCGTGGTGGTGGGCGATGCCGACAGCTACGACTTCGCCAAGCCCACGCTGGGCGTGCTGCTGCAGTACCCCGCCACCGACGGCGCGGTGCTGGACTGGACGCCCTTCGTGCAGAAGGCCAAGGCCGCCGGCGCGCTGGTCGTGGTGGCCAGCGACCTGCTGGCGCTCACGCTGCTCAACCCGCCGGGCCGCTGGGGCGCCGACGTGGTGGTGGGCAGCGCCCAGCGCCTGGGCGTGCCGATGGGCTTCGGCGGCCCGCACGCCGCCTTCTTCGCCACCAGCGACGCGCACAAGCGCTCGATGCCCGGCCGCCTCATCGGCGTGAGCAAGGACGTGCACGGCCAGCCGGCCATGCGCCTGGCGCTGGGCACGCGCGAGCAGCACATCCGCCGCGAGCGCGCCACCTCCAACATCTGCACGGCGCAGGTGCTGCTGAGCGTGATGGCCAGCATGTACGCCGCCTGGCACGGGCCCGAGGGCCTCAAGCGCATCGCCGGCCGCGTGCGCGAGCTAGCCGGGCGCCTGCGCGCGGGCCTGGAGGCCATGGGCTGCGCCACGGGCAGCGCGGTGGCCTTCGACACGCTGCGCGTGGAGCTGGGCGAGGAGCGTGTGCGCAAGGTGCTGCGCGCCGCCGCCAGCCGCAACATGAACCTGCGCCGGCTGGGCAAGACGGCGCTGTGCGTGGCGCTGGACGAGACCACCACGCCGGCCGACGTGGACGCGCTGCTGGAGGCCTTCGCCGCCGGCGGCGACGCGGCCGCGGGCAAGTCGGCCGCCGCACGCGCGCAGGTGGCGCCGGTGCCGGCGGCGCTGGCGCGCACGGGCGAGATCCTCGAGCACCCGGTGTTCCGCAGCTACCACACCGAGCACGAGATGCTGCGCTACATGCGCCGGCTGGAGGCCAAGGACCTCTCGCTGACCACCAGCATGATCAGCCTGGGCTCGTGCACGATGAAGCTCAACGCCACGGCGGAGATGTTCCCCGTGACCTGGCCCACCGTGGGCCGCCTGCACCCCTTCGCGCCGGCCGCGCAGGCCAAGGGCTACGCCGCCATGTGCGCCGAGCTCGAGGCCTGGCTGTGCGAGGTGACGGGCTTCGCCGCCTGCTCGCTGCAGCCCAACGCGGGCTCGCAGGGCGAGTACGCCGGCCTGCTCGTGATCCGCGCCTGGCACCAGGCGCGCGGCGAGGGCAAGCGCGACGTGTGCCTGATCCCCTCGTCGGCGCACGGCACCAACCCCGCCAGCGCCGTGATGGCGGGCATGCGCGTGGTGGTCGTGGGCTGCGACGCCAAGGGCAACGTGGACCTCGCCGACCTCAAGGCCAAGGTGGCCGAGAACGCCGCCTCGCTGGCGGCGCTCATGGTGACCTACCCCAGCACCCACGGCGTCTTCGAGGACGCCATCCGCGACATCTGCAAGGTGGTGCACGACGCCGGCGGCCAGGTCTACATGGACGGCGCCAACATGAATGCGCAGGTGGCCGTGACGCGCCCGGGCGACTTCGGCCCCGACGTGTGCCACCTCAACCTGCACAAGACCTTCTGCATCCCGCACGGCGGTGGCGGCCCCGGCATGGGCCCGATCTGCGTGGCGGCGCACCTGGCGCCCTTCCTGCCCGGCCACCCCGTGGTGCGCACGGGCGGCGCCAAGGCCATCGGCCCGATCTCGGCCGCGCAGGTGGGCAGTGCCTCGATCCTGGTGATCCCGTGGATGTACATCGCCATGATGGGCGCCGAGGGCCTCAAGCGCG
Source organism: Planctomycetia bacterium (assembly GCA_046094945.1). Taxonomy (GTDB): domain Bacteria; phylum Planctomycetota; class PLA2; order PLA2; family JAEUHO01; genus CAXQZU01. The sequence goes on from JBJTIJ010000200.1 coordinate 2,345, forward strand.
CCACCGAGGTCGCCATCCTCAACGCCAACTACATGGCCAAGCGCCTCGAGGGCCACTACCCCATCCTCTACCGCGGCGACAAGGGCCGCGTGGCCCACGAGTTCATCCTCGACTGCCGCCCGCTCAAGGAGACGAGCGGCATCGAGGCCGAGGACATCGCCAAGCGCCTGATGGACTACGGCTTCCACGCGCCCACGCTCTCGTTCCCGGTGGCGGGCACGCTGATGGTGGAGCCCACGGAGAGCGAGTCGAAGGCCGAGCTCGACCGCTTCTGCGACGCGCTCATCGCCATCCGCAAGGAGATCGCGCGCGTGGAGTCGGGCGCGCTCGACCGCAAGGACAACCCGCTCAAGAACGCCCCGCACACGGCGGCGCAGGTCACGGCCGACACGTGGACGCACCCGTACACGCGCCAAGAGGCTGCCTACCCCGCGCCGTGGACGCGCCTGCACAAGTTCTGGCCCAGCGTGGGCCGCGTCGACAACGTCTACGGCGACCGCAACCTGATGTGCTCCTGCCCGCCGGTGGACTCGTTCCGCTGAATGGCCGGTGCCCGACTAGCGGGTGCCTGACCCACTTCCACCGCACGCACCGCGGCCTCACGCCGGCGCAACCAGCCTGCCGCGCTCGCCGCCGGAGGCCGCGTCTCGGGGTCGAGCCCGAGTAGCGGGTGCCTGACCCACTTCCACCGCACGCACCGCGGCCTCACGCCGGTGCAGCCAGCCTGCCGTGCTCGCCGCCGGATGCTGCGTCTGGGGGTCGATCTCGCTCTCTGCCTCACGGTCACGAGCCTGCAGCGGGCCCACGCGCGGCGCGCGGCGCCGACGTGGTGGAAGTGGGTCAGGCACCAGTTATCCGGGCAAGAGGTGTACGGCCGGGGCACGCACGCCGAGGTGGTGGAAGTGGGTCAGGCACCCGTTATTCGGGCACCCGTCAGGCGGGCGCGCGGTGGGCGGGCACGCCGTCGCGGCGGCGCTGGCGCTGGGGGTCCCACTCCGAGGCCAGCACGCCGAAGCGCAGCTCGTCGCTCCAGCCGTGCAGGTCGACCCAGCGCGCGGCGCGGCACACGCACTCCAGCGGCAGGGTGGCCTTCTCGGCCACTCGACGCGAGGCCACGTTGTCGCCGGCACACTCGATGACGATGCGCCGCAGGCCCCAGTCGCGGAAGGCCGAGGTGACCAGCGCGCGCACGGCCTCGGTGCACAGCCCGGCGCCGCGCCGGCCCTCGCGCACCCAGTAGCCCACCTCGGCCTGGCCCAGTGCGGGCAGCACGCGGTGCAGGCCTGCGCCGCCCACCACCTCGCCGGTGGCGCGGTCGAAGAGGCCCAAAAAGAACTCGTCGGCCTCGGGCGCGTTGCGCAGGCGCGCCCACGCCTCGATGCGCTCGAGGCTCTCCTCGGGATCGCGGTGGTTGGTGAGCGCCCACGGCATCCACGGCGCCAGCGTGCTGCGCGAGGTCTCGATGGCCTCCCACAGCGAGGGCGCGTGCTCGGGCCGCCACCAGTCCAGCAGCAGGCGCGGCGTGGCCAGTGGCAGCGGCCAGGGGCGCGGGCGCCGCCACGGCGGCGCCGGCTCGGGGCAGGTGGCCCTCGCCCGCGAGCCTACGGCAGGCGCGCCCCGCCGCTGGAGACGGTCGTCATGGCGGCGCGCGGACGGGCCGGCCCGCTCGGGATGCAGCCCGCCTGGCCCGCCCGGCACGCCCGGCTCGCCAGGCCCGCACGGCCCGAGGCTGCGGGGCGCCCCGGCCATGGCGTGGCGCGCTCCCATGGGACTTCACGAACGACTCCGTGGCAGGCTCTACCGGCGACTGCACGGCAGACCCCGAGGGGGGTCTGAAGGGACCTAGGCCCTTGATCCGCAGCGCAGGGGCGGCTAGATGACAACGAGGTTGCCGGGCGATGCGTCCGGTTGGCGGGTTGCCGGTGGTGCCCGCAGGAGGCCTGTCGATGCTTGCGAGGCTGCTGCTGCTGGCTGGCGTGCTCGTCGCGCTCTCCACCGGCTTCGTCGACAGCCCCGCGGCGCGCGCGGGGTGATGCAACGGCCGCTCGCCCGCCAGTCTGGCGGAGCTCGAGGTGCGCTGGGAGCCGGTGCAGCGCCTGTCGGTGGCGCCGGCGCGCGTGCTGACCGGCAGCGAGGCGGCCCCGCAGCAGGGGCCGGCGCCGCGTGCGGCCGCCCAGCTCGCCGGCACGCGCCCCGTGGTGGTGTACGTGAGCGACGGCGGCGCGCCCTGCGAGCAGCAGGAGCGCCTCGAGACGCTCACCTTCGCGTCCGAGAAGGTGGCACTAGCGCTCAAGGCCTTCCGCACGGTGCGCATGGACCGCGCGCAGGTGGCGGCGGACCCGCTGCTCGCGGGCCAGGGCGACGAGGTGCCGCGCCTGCTGCTGGTGACGCCGGGCGAGTCGAAGGTGGTGGTGCTCGAGAAGTCGAGGCTGGCTGCCTCGGCCGTCTACAAGGCCCTCGAGGACGCCAGCGACCGTTGCCACGAGCAGCGGCTGGACAAGGTGGTCAAGGCGCACCTCGCCCTGCTCACCGACCAGGACCAGCTGGCGGGCCGGGAGAAGACGCTGCGTGACAGGCAGGCGCGGCTCGCGGGCGAGGAGCCGGCCAAGGTGCGCCGCGAGCTGGCCGAGGTGGCCGCCGGGCTCGAGGCCCTGCGCCAGGAGCAGCACGACCTGCGCCAGCGGCGCGCTGCGCTCTGGGAACTCACGCCCAAGGAGCGCGACTAGCGCTGCGCAGTGC
>JBJTIJ010000201.1:0-4285 GCA_046094945.1 Planctomycetia bacterium
CGCCCACGCGTTCGCCCGCGCGGGCGCCCGCGCCGCCGCCGGCGCCGGCCATCGACGCGGCGCTGGTGCGGCGCGTGGCGGCGCTGGCGCGCCTGCAGGTGGACGAGGCGCGCCTGCCGGCCCTCACCGAGCAGTTCGGCCGCATCCTCGAGCTGGTGGGCGCGGTGGCGGCCATCGAGGTGCCGCCCGCCGCCGGCTCGCTGCTGCCGCCGGCCACGCTCGACGACCTGCGCCCCGACGAGCCGGGCCCCACGCTGGGCCGGCGCGAGGTCTCGCGCAACGCGCCCGCGCACGACGGGGCCTTCCTGGTGGTGCCGCGCTTCCGCGGCGACGAGGACTAGGTGGCCCACGCGCTGGACCTGCCCGTGGCCGAGATGGCCCGCCGCGTGCGCGATGCGCGCGACCCGCTCACGGCGCGTGCGCTGGTGGACGAGTCGCTGCGCCGCATCGAGGCGCTCGACGGGCGCGTGCACGCCTTCCTGCACGTGGCCCCGGATCTGGCGCGTGCGCAGGCGGCGGCCGTGGACGCGGCCGTGGCCGCCGGGCGCGACCCGGGGCCGCTGGCCGGCGTGCCGCTGGCCGTGAAGGACAACCTCGAGGTGGCCGGCCTGCCGCTCACCTGCGCCTCGCGCATGCTGGCCGGCTACGTGGCCCCGCGCGATGCCACCGCGGTGGCGCGCGCCGTGGCCGCCGGCTGCTGCGTGATGGGCAAGGCCAACCTCGACGAGTTCGCGATGGGCTCCTCCACCGAGAACTCCGCCGCGGGCCCCACGCGCAACCCGCACGACCTCGAGCGCGTGCCGGGTGGCTCCTCGGGCGGCAGCGCCGCCGCCGTGGCCGCGCGCATGGTGCCGCTGGCGCTGGGCAGCGACACGGGCGGCTCGATCCGCCAGCCGGCCGCGCTCACCGGGCTGGTGGGCTTCAAGCCCTCCTACGGCCGGGTCTCGCGCAGCGGCCTGGTGGCCTTCGCCTCCAGCCTCGACCAGGTGGGCCCGCTGGCGCGCAGCGTGGAAGACGCCGCGCTGCTCTACCGCGCCATGCGCGGCCACGACCCGCTGGACGCCACCACGCGCCGCGACGCCGAGGCGCCGGCGCGGCCGGCCGCGCTGGCCGGGCTGCGCGTGGGGCGCGTGGCCGAGCTCGAGCTGGGCGCCTCGCCCGACCCGGGCACGGCGGCCGCGCTGGCGCGGGCGCGCGCGGCGCTGGCCGGGGCCGGGGCGCGCGAGGTGGCGCTGTCCATCCCGCTGGCCGGCGCGGCGGGCCTGCCCATCTACTACATCGTGGCGCCGGCCGAGGCCTCCTCGAACCTGGCGCGCTTCGACGGCATCCGCTACGGCCTGCGCGTGGCCGGCGAGGGCCTCGAGGGGCTCTACGCCGCCACGCGCGGCCAGGGCTTCGGGGCCGAGGTGCAGCGGCGCATCCTCGTGGGCACCTTCGTGCTCTCGGCCGGCTACGCCGACGCCTACTACAAGCGCGCCATGGCTGCGCGCCAGGCGCTGGCCGCCGCGCTCGAGCAGGCCTTCGAGCAGGCCGACGTGCTGCTGACGGCCACCACCCCCACGCCCGCCTTCCGGCTGGGCGAGAAGGCCTCCGACCCGCTGGCCATGTACCTGTGCGACGCGCTCACGGTGCCGGCCAGCCTGGCCGGCGTGCCGGCCGTCTCGCTGCCCGCGGGCGTGGATGCACAGGGCCTGCCCATCGGCCTGCAGCTGTGGGCGCGTGCCGGCGCCGACGAGGCGCTGCTGGCGGCGGCCACGGCGCTGGAGGCGCTGCTGGCCACGCCCGCCCCCGTGCCGGCGCTGGCGCGCGAGGTGGGCGCATGAGCACGCCGTCGGGCGGCCCCGCACCGCGCCTGCTGGTGGGCATGGAGGTGCACCTCCAGCTCAAGACGGCCACCAAGTGCTTCTCGGCCGCGCCGGTGCGCACCGCCGCCGAGCCCAACACGCTGGTGGACCCGGTGGTGCTGGGCCTGCCGGGCGCGCTGCCCGTGCTCAACCGCGAGGCGCTGCGCCTGGCCGTGCGCACCGGCCAGGCGCTGGGCTGCCGCATCGCCCCGCTCACCAAGTGGGACCGCAAGAACTACTTCTATCCCGACCTGCCCAAGGGCTACCAGATCAGCCAGTTCGACCTGCCGCTGTGCAGCGACGGCGCGGTGGAGATCCTCGACGACGAGGGCCGGCCCAAGCGCGTGCGCATCCGCCGCGCGCACCTCGAGGAGGACACGGGCAAGTCCTTCCACGACGAGAAGGGCACCAAGAGCCGCATCGACTTCAACCGCGCCGGCACGGCGCTGCTGGAGATCGTCACCGAGCCCGACATCGCCTCGGCGGGCGAGGCCGAGCGCTACCTGGAGGCGCTGCGCGAGATCGTGGCCTACGTGGGCACCAGCGACGGCAACATGCAGGAGGGCAACCTGCGCTGCGAGCCCAACGTCAACCTCGCCTACCCCAACGGCGACCGCACGCCCATCGTGGAGGTGAAGAACCTCAACTCGGTCAAGAACGTCGGGCTGGCCATCCGCCACGAGGCCCAGCGCCAGCACGCGGCCTACCTCGAGCAGGGCCAGGTGGCGGGCAACACGCCGCGCTCCACGCGCGGCTGGGACGACGAGCGCGGCGTGACCGTGCACCAGCGCATCAAGGAGAGCGCCGACGACTACCGCTACGTCCCCGAGCCCGACCTGCCGCCGCTGGCCATCCCCGCCGCGTGGGTGGAGGGCGAGCGCGCGCGCCTGCCCGAGCTGGCCGCGGCGCGCCGCGCGCGCTACCAGCAGCAGCTGGGCCTGTCGGCCTACGACGCCGGCGTGCTGACGGCCTCGCGCGAGCTCAGCGACTGGTTCGAGGCGGCGCTGGCCGGCCCCTCGGGCCCGCGCGAGGCCAAGGCGGTGGCCAACTGGGTGAGCACCGAGGTGCTGCGCCACGTCAACGAGAGCGGCAAGGCGCTGGGCGCGCTGGCGCTGCAGCCCGCCGGGCTGGGCGAGCTGGTGGACCTCGTGCAGGGCGGCGTTCTCAACCTGCGCACCGCCCGCGAGCTGTTCCGCGAGGTGGTCGAGAGCGGGGCCTCGCCGGCCGCGCTGGCGCGCGAGCGGGGCCTGGCGCAGGTGAGCGACGCCGGCGCCATCGAGGCGGCCTGCCAGGCGGCCCTGGCCGAGCACCCGCTGGCGGCCGCCGAGTTCCGCAAGGGCCACGAGAAGGCCATCGGCCGGCTGGTGGGCAGCGCCATGAAGGCGCTGGGCGGCAAGGGCAACCCCGCCCAGGTGCAGGCCACGCTGCGACGCCTGCTGGCCTAGGCTCGTGCGCGCGCCGCCCCGCCTTCCTCGCACGCTGGCCCTCGCGCTGCTGCTGGCATGCGCGGGCTGCGGCGAGCGCGGCGAGCCGGCCGCCGTCCCCCCGGGGCCGGCCGCGCCTGCCACGCAGGCCACGCCCCCGGCGCCGGTGGCCTACGACGCGCCCGTGCGCGCCGCCTTCGCGCGGCTGCTGGCGGGCGGCGGCTGGCGCGCGGCAGGCCCGCAGCCGGCAGGACGGCTGGCGGCCGTGCACGCCCAGAGCGGGCTCACCTTCGTGCTGGTCCCCGCCGGCGACATCCGGCCCGGCGCGCCGCGCGGCGAGCCCGGCCGGCAGGACGACGAGGAACCGGCCTCCGCCCCCGTGCACGTGCCGGCCTTCCTGCTGTGCACTACCGAGTGCACCGAGGCAGCCTGGCGCGCCGTGCTGGGCACGGCCCCGGCCCTGTCCCGCGGCGCGCAGATGCCCGTGGAGCAGGTCTCGTGGGACGACTCGCAGGCCTTCTGCCGCGCGGCCGGGCTGCGCCTGCCCGGCGAGGCCGAGTGGGAGCACGCCTGCCGCGCGGGCGGCCGCACGCGCTGGAGCCATGGCGACGACGAGGCCGGGCTGGCGGCCCATGCATGGACGCGCGAGGTGGCCGGCGGCACGGCCCACCCCGTGGCCCTCAAGCAGCCCAACGGCTGGGGCCTGCACGACATGCACGGCAACGTCTGGGAGTGGTGCCAGGACGGCTACGGGCCCTACGGGGCGCCCGCCGGAGCCGACGGTCCTGCGCCGGCCGCGCGCGTGCTGCGCGGCGGCTGCTGGGACAACCCGGCCGCGTGGGCGCGCGCGGCCAGCCGCAGCAAGCTGCCCCCGGGCAGCCGCTACCCGGGCTTCGGCGTGCGGCCGGCCTGCTCGCTGCCCGGCTAGCGACAGCCGTCGGGTCCCGCCCCCCCCGCGCACGGGCCGCCCCCGGCTTGCGACGGCGCGCGCCCACGCGGCCGGGTTGTCCCAGCAGC
>JBJTIJ010000202.1:0-6498 GCA_046094945.1 Planctomycetia bacterium
GGCGCGCGCGCCGGCCACTCGAAGCGCACCTCGACGACGGGCTGCGACTGCACCCGGGTGCGCGTGCCCAGCACCTCGGTCACGCGCGCCTCGTCCAGCGCCGCCCCCTCGAAGGGGTCGGACCACGGCTCGGAGAGCTGCATGAAGACCAGCGCCATGGCGCCCCCCAGCCCCAGCACCAGCCAGCCGGCCAGCGCGAGCCCCCCGCGCAGCACCAGCGCCAGGCCAAGCGACCACGGCACGCGCCGCGGCGGCGGGGGAAGCGGGTCGGCCATGGGGCGAGTCTAGGGGCGTCGCGCACCGCCAGCCGGGGTCCGGGGGGCCAGCCCGAACCCGGTCGGAGGCCATTTCAAGCCTTGGGAGGCCCCTAGGCCCTAGGGCATGGCGGCCCCCTTGCAGGCGTGTTCGTATCTTGTTTGTATGCTGGCAGGCATGCGGGGCCCGGCCCCGCGGCCCCGCAGGTCCCGACCATGACCCCGCCGCTGCACACGACCTTGCTGCCGAGCACGCCGGACACGGCGCCGCCGCCGCATGCCACGCAGGCCCCGCCCGCAGCCGATGCCAGCCGCGAGGCCGCCGCGCGCGCGGCGCAGGCCTGGGCGGCAGGCCTGAGCCTGGCGCAGGCGCAGGACGACGAGGTGGCGGGCGGCGGGCGGGTGCTGCGCGTGCGCCGCACGCTGGCGCTGGTGGACCTCGACGCCTTCTTCGTGTCGGTGGAGCGGCGCCGCGACCCGGGGCTGGTGGGCCGGCCCGTGGTGGTGGGCGGCCTGCCGGGCGAGCGCGGCGTGGTGGCCTGCGCCTCCTACGAGGCGCGCGGGCACGGCGTGCACGCGGCGCTGCCGCTGGTGCACGCTGCCGAGCGCCTGCCGGCCCGCTGCCCGCGCTGCGTGCGCGCGCAGGCGCGCGCCGACGGCACCCCCACCGAGCCCTGCCCGCGCCGCTGCCCGGTGTTCCTGCACGGCGACCACGCGGCCTACGCGGCGGCCTCGCAGCAGGTGATGGAGGTGCTCGAGCGCTTCACGCCCGCCATCGAGCCCCTGTCGCTCGACGAGGCCTGCCTGGACCTCACCGGGCTGGAGCGGCACCACCGCTCGTGGATGGAGGCGGCACTGGCGCTGCGGCGCGCGGTGGGCGAGGCCACGGGCCTCTCGCTCAGCGTCGGCATCGGCAGCACGCGCAGCGTGGCGAAGGTGGCCGCCTCGCTGGCCAAGCCCGCGGGCGTGCTGGTGGTGCGGCCCGGCGAGGAGCGCGCCTTCCTGGCCGCGCTGCCGCTGGAGCACCTGCCGGGCGTGGGCGCCAAGACGCAGGCGCAGCTCGAGCGCTTCCAGCTGCGCAGCATCGGCGACCTGGCCGCCATGCCCGACGACCTGCTGGTGGCCACCTTCGGCCGCCACGGCGCGGCGCTGGCGCAGCGCGCGCGCGGGCTGGACGACGGCCTGGCCGTGGGCGGGCACGAGCCGGCCACGCGCTCGCTCTCGCGCGAGACCTCCTTCCAGTCCGACACCGACGACCGCCAGCTGGTGGAGGCCACGCTCTCGCAGCTGGCCCAGCGCGCCGCGCGCGCCATGCGCGCCGAGGGCCTGCGCGCGCGCGCGGTGGGCGTGCGGCTGCGCTACAGCGACTTCGACACGGTCGAGTCGCGCCTGCGCTTCGAGGCGCCCACCGACCTCGACCACGACATCCTCGAGCGCGTGCGCGCGCTGGCCCGCGCGCGCTGGACGCGGCGCGTGCGCCTGCGCCTCGTGGGCGTGGTGCTGCACGACCTCGTGGCCAGCGACGAGCGCCAGCTCGACCTGGCCCTGCGCGCGCCGGGCAGCGAGCAGGACGAGGCGCCGCTGCGGGCCGCGGGGCTCGCGGTGGCGGCAGGCGCGCACGCCGGCGAGGCGCTGGCGCCCTACGTGCCGCGCGCGGTGGACACGGCCATCGACCGCATCCGCGCGCGCCATGGCTTCCGCGCGCTGGTGCGCGGGCGCGCCATCGACCTGCTGCCGCGCCCGGCACGCGAGGGCACGAACGACGCCGGGCCCGCGCCGCTGCGCGCACGCGCCTAGTCGCGCACGACGCCCCGCCATGACCTCCCTGCCCGGCCCCGACGCAGCCCGCGCGCCCGTCCCGTCGCCGGCCGCGAGCGGCCCCGCCTTCGTGCACCTGAACGTGCACTCGGGCTTCTCCTTCGCCGGCGGCACGCTGTCGGTGGAGGCGCTGGCGGCGCGCGCAGCCGCCGACGGCCACGCCGCGCTGGCGCTCACCGACGTGGACGGCTGCCACGGCCTGCCGGCCTTCCAGGCCGCCTGCGACGCAGTGGGCGTGAGGGCCATCCACGGCGCCGAGCTGCACGACCCGCCGGCGGCCGCCGGCGACGACACGCACGCACGCGCGGTGGTGCTGGTGGAGGACGCGCGCGGCTACGCCAGCCTGTGCCGGCTGGCCAGCGCGCGCCACCTCGACCCGCGCTTCGCGCTGGTGGACGCGCTGCGCCAGCACGCCGCGGGGCTGTTCGTGCTCACGCCCTCGCTGCGGCTGCTGCGCCAGCTGGCCGGCGAGCTGCCGCGCGAGCGGCTGTGGGCCGAGGTGCACCCCGTGGCGCCGGGGCCCGCCGGCAGCGCGGCGCGCGAGCGGCGCCGCCTGCTGCTGGAGGAGGCCGCGCGCCACGGGCTGGGCGCGGTGGCCTCGCTGCGTGCCTTCCTCGACGAGCCCGCGCGCCACGCCCTGCACCGGCTGCGGCTGGCCCTCGCGCACCGCCTGCTGCTGCGCGACGTGCAGCCCGGCGCGCGCGACAGCGAGGGCCGGGCCCTCGACCTCGTGAGCGCGCGTGCCTGCCTGCGCCCGCCGGCCGAGGCGGCGCGCGCCTTCCGCGACCTGCCGCAGGCCGTGCGCGCCACCGCCGAGCTGGCCGCGCGCTGCACCTTCCGGCTCGAGAAGCCCGCGCGCCCACGCCTGCCGCAGCTGGACCTGGAGGCGGCCGCCGCCGACCCGGCCGAGGCCGCCGAGGCCTCCTACGCCCGGCTGGCGGCGCTGGCCCTCGAGGGGCTCACGCGCCGCCACGGGCGCATCCGCGCCGACGGGCTGGCCCGGCTGGAGCGCGAGCTGCGCGTGATCCGCGACTGCGGCTTCGCCGACTACTTCCTGATCGTGCACGGGCTGGCCGGCTTCGCCCGCGAGCGCTCCATCCCCTGCGTGGGGCGCGGCTCGGCCGCCTCCTCGCTGGTGGCCTACGCGCTGGGCATCACCTCGGTGGACCCGCTGCGGCTCGACCTGCCCTTCGAGCGCTTCCTCTCGCCCGCGCGCCGCGACTGCCCCGACATCGACCTGGACATCGACTGGCGTGGGCGCGAGGCCGTCATCGAGCACGCCTACGCCACCTACGGCGAGGAGCGCGTGGCGATGATCTCCACGCACGTCACCTTCCAGGCGCGCGCCGCCGTGCGCGAGGCAGCGCGCGCGCTGGGCGTGGCGCCGGGCGAGGTGGACGGGCTGGTGGCCCACCTGCCGTGGCGGCTGGAGGCGGCGCTCGACCCCGCGCGCCGGCCGCCCGAGCTGGCACGCTGGCGGCTGGACGAGGCGCCGTGGCGCGACGTGCTGCAGGGCGCGCAGGGCCTCGACGGCCTGCCACGCCACCTGTCGGTGCACGTGGGCGGCATCGTGGTGGGCGACGGGCCGCTGTGCGGCTCGCTGCCGCTGGCGCGCTCGGCGCAGGGCCGCGTCATCACGCAGTACGAGATGCACGGCGTGGAGGGCTCGGGCCTGGTCAAGATCGACCTGCTGGGCAACCGCGCGCTGGCCGTGGTGGCCGACGTGGCCCGCGACATGGCGGCGCAGGGCGAGCCGCCGGGCCTGGACGCCCTGCCGGCCGACGACGCGGCCGCCGGCGCGCTGCTGGCCGCGGGCGCCACGCTGGGCTGCTTCCAGGTGGAGTCGCCCGGCATGCGCAACCTCGTCGTGCGCATGCAGGCGCGCACGCAGGACGACGCCATGGTGGCGCTCTCGCTGATCCGCCCGGGGCCGGCCGGCTCGGGCATGAAGGACGCCTTCGTGCGCCGGCGCCGCGGCGAGGAGGCCGTGCCCGCGCTGCATCCCGTGGTGGACCGGCTCTTCGCCGCGACGCACGGCGTGATGCTCTACCAGGAGGACACGCTGCGCGTGGCGGCGGCGGTGGCCGGCTTCGACCTCGCGCAGGCCGACCAGCTGCGGCGCGCGCTGTCCAAGAAGCGCGAGCCCGAGGACCTGCCGCGCATGGAGCACGACTTCCACGCCGGGGCCGCGGCGCGCGGCGTGCCGGCCGCGGTGGCCGGCGAGGTGTGGGCCTCGGTGCGGCGCTTCGCGGCCTATGCCTACAACAAGGCGCACGCCGCCACCTACGCGCGCATCGCCTGGCAGATGCTGTGGCTCAAGGCGCGCCGGCCGGCCGAGCTGCTGGCGGCCGTGCTGCGCAACGAGGCCGGCTTCTACCCCGCGCGCGCCTACGTGGAGGAGGCGCGGCGCATGGGCTGCCGCATCGAGCTGCCCTGCGTGAACCGCTCGGCCGTGGGCCCCGAGGGCCGGCTGGGCCAGCTGCGCCTGGGCCTGGGCCAGGTGAAGGGCCTGCGCGAGGGCAGTGCCGAGGCGCTGGTGCGCGTGCGCGCCGCGCAGGGCCCCTTCCTCTCGCCCACCGACCTGCTGCTGCGCACCACGCTGGAGAAGGCCGAGGCCGAGCGGCTGGTGGTGGCCGGCGCGCTGGACATCTTCGACCGGCCCCGCGGCGAGCTGCTCTGGCACCTGGCCATCGACTTCGAGCGCTACGCGCGCGCCCGCGACGAGGCCACGGGCCGCACGCGCACGGCGCTGTTCGGGCCCACGGCGCTGCTGCCCCCGCCGCGGCACATCCCGGTGCCGCCCGCGCTCACGCCCGCCGAGCTGCTGGCCATGGAGGCCGAGACGCTGGGGCTGTCGGCCTCGGCCCACCCCAGCGAGCTGCTCGAGCACGAGGCGCGCATGGCCGGCGCCATCCCCACCAGCGAGGTGGTGCAGCACGTGGGCCGGCACGTGCACGTGGCCGGCTGGGTGGTGACCGAGCGGCGCGTGCGCGTGCGCCGGCGCGCAGTGCCTCCTCAAGCGCAGGCGCAGCCGCAAGCGCCGTCACAGGCCGCGGCCGGGCCGGCGGCACCTGCGCGCGCGCGCTACATGAAGTTCCTGATGCTCGAGGACCGCCACGGCACGCTGGAGGTGACGCTGTTCCCGCGCGCCTACGCGCGCGTGGGCCACCGGCTGGTGGGCGCCGGGCCCTTCCTCGTGCACGGCCGGGTGCGCGACGACCACGGCGCGCTCACGCTGGACGCCGACGACGTGCGCCGCCTGGAGCCGGCCGCAGGGCCGACCGCAGGGCCGGCCGCGCGCTAGCGGCTAGGCCGCCTGCGCGGCCGCGGGCTCGGGTGCGCCCAGCTCGCGCAGCAGGCGCACGTGCGAGGCCAGCGCCGTGCCGAAGGAGGGCGCGTGGTGGTAGGCGAGGCCATGGCGCCGCGCGCAAGCCTCGACGATGGGCGCCAGCGCGGCGTAGTGCTCGCTGGCCACGTGCGGGAACAGGTGGTGCTCGACCTGGAAGTTGAGGCCGCCGCAGTACCAGCCCAGCAGCCAGTTGTCGCGCGAGAAGTCGGCCGTGGTGCGCAGCTGGTGCTCGGCCCACGTGTCGCCCAGCCGGTCGCCGGCCGCGGGCTGCGGGAAGGCCATGCCCTCCACCACGTGCGCCAGCTGGAACACCAGCGCCAGGATCAGGCCCGCCGTCATGTGCATGACGAGGAAGCCGGCCAGCAGCTGCCACGGCGAGGGCTGCAGCACCAGCCACGGGATCACCAGCTGCCACGACAGGCAGGCCAGCTTGCCCAGCACCACCGCCGGCCACAGCAGGCGCGGGTAGGTGGGCGGGGCGTAGGGGCCCACGCGGCCGCGCAGCAGGAAGTCGAAGTCCTTGAGCACCAGCCAGTTGAGCGTGGTGAGCGAGTAGAGCGGCCAGCAGGTGAGGTGCTGGATGCGGTGCCAGCCGCGGCGCTTGCTGCCGCGCGAGAGGCGCAGGGCGGGCGAGACGACGATGTCCTCGTCGAACCCGTGGATGTTGGTGAAGGTGTGGTGGATGCGGTTGTGGGTGAAGCGCCACAGGTAGCCGTTGGCCCCCATCAGGTCGAAGGAGAGGCCCACGAGGCGGTTGGCCCACGGCCACCTGGAGAAGGCCCCGTGCTGGGCATCGTGGCCCACCGCGAAGCCCACGCCGGCCACGCCCACGCCCATCACCACGCAGGCGGCCAGCGCCGCCCAGCCCGTCAGGACCCCGGCCAGCACCAGCGCCCAGGGCCCGAAGACCAGCGCCAGCATGGCCAGCGCCCGCACCCACGAGCGCCAGCTGCCCTTGTCGGACAGGCCGCGCTGCTCGAAGTAGCGGGCCACCTCCTGCTTGAGCTCGACGGTGAACGGGCTGCCCTGCGGCGGGGCGAAGCGAACCGAGTGGTCGGACATCGGGGCGGGAGGTTC
>JBJTIJ010000203.1:0-1769 GCA_046094945.1 Planctomycetia bacterium
CGGGTCGCTGGCCTGCGGCGGGTGCGCGCGCCAGCCGCGCAGCGCCTCCAGCCAGCACAGCGCGGTCATCACGCCCAGCGGCAGCAGCGCCGGGGCCAGCAGCGTGGGCCGCACCACGGCCAGCAGCACCAGCACGCGGAAGAACATCGTGCCGCCGGCGCCCACGATGCCGGCCGCCAGCAGGTCCACGTGCGATGGCTGCGTGCGCGCGCGGCGCGCGAAGTCCAGCGTGACGGCCGTGCTGGAGGCCAGCCCGCCCAGCAACGCCGAGAGCGCCAGGCCCAGCCGCACGCCCATGCGGCGCATGGCCAGGTCGCCCACGAAGGAGAGGCCCGCCATCAGCAGCACCTTCCACAGCAGGTCGTGCAGGTTGATGGCGTGCCACGGGCCCAGGCCCTGGTTGGGCAGCAGCGGCAGCAGCACGAAGGCCAGCGCCAGCAGCTTGAGCGCGGCGTGCAGCTCGCGCTCCTCCAGCGCGGCCACCGCGCCGTGGATGCGCTGCTTCCAGCCCAGCAGGCCGGCCACCAGCACGGCGGCGGCGCCGCAGGCTGCGCCGTGGCCCAGCGGCGGGCCCAGCGCCAGCGCGTAGGTCACCAGCGCCGCCACGTCGGTGGTGGCGCTCTGCAGCCCGCCGGAACGCACGCGCGCCAGGTAGGAGACGGCCACCAGCGCCCCCAGCGCCAGGAAGCCCACGATCACCACGCCCGGGCCCAGGTCGGCGACGAACTCGCCGGCCAGCCCGCCCAGCAGGCCGATGAGCGTGAAGGTGCGCACGCCCGCCACGCGCGTGCCGTCGGCAGCCTTGCGCTGGTGCCAGCCGCGCTCGGTGCCGATCAGCAGCCCGATGGCCGTCGAGGCCGCCAGCGGCAGGAGGTCATGCACCGTGCTCACGCTGCCAGCCTACGGTCGGGCCCCCGTGGCTGCATGTGCGGCACGCGCGGCACCGCCCGCACTAGGCCGGCCCGCCGGGCGCGGGAACCGGGGGCGCCGGCGGCAGGCTGCGCACCAGCTCGGCCGCGAAGGCGTGCATGCGCAGCAGGTCGTAGGGCACCCACAGCAGCAGCCCATCGGCGCGTACCTCGGGCGGGTAGATGTCGGAGTTGTCCACGCCGTCGAGGTTCACGCCCGTGGCCGCCGCTGCGCGCTCGACAAGCGCCAGCAGCTCGGGCGGGCACCAGAAGGCCACCACCGGATGCGACTCGGCGTGGCCCTCGCGCCCGCAGCACGACGTATAGGGTGCCGCCCCCGCCACCGAGAGCGCGAACACGGTGCTGCCCACGAAGCAGTCGATGCTGCCCGTCCACACGCCCTCGTCGAACCACTCGCGCTCGCTGTCGTGCGGGTTGGGCAGCAGGTGCACGCCCGCAGCGGCCATCTCCTCTTCCAGGTCCCACAGCGCGTGGAAGTCGGCACGCCCGATGCGTCGCATGTCGCCGTACTCATGGTTGAGCGGCAGGCCGCTGTCGCTGGCCAGCATGTCCTCGGGGGGAAAGCCACAGAACCGCAGCAGGTCGCCCATCGCGTGCACCGCCTCCACGTCGCCGCGCCCGATGCTAGCAAGTCGCCCACCCCGGGCGCGAGGCCGCCGCCCGGGGCATGATGGGGCCATGGCGCTCCCCCCTGCCGAGTCCCTCGCCCAGCGCAAGGCCATGGTCGCGCGCGACCTGCGCGGCCGCGGCATCCGCGACGAGCGCGTGCTGGCGGCCTGCGAGCGCGTGCCGCGCGACCTCTTCGTGGACGCGGCGTGGGCGCACGCGGCCTACGACGAC
>JBJTIJ010000204.1:0-4202 GCA_046094945.1 Planctomycetia bacterium
CGCTCAGGGGGCCCCCGCGCGAGCTGGTCCGCGCGCGAGGCCTGTGGCGCTGGGGGGGCGGCAGCCGGCTGCCCGGCTACGGCGCGCGCGCCTCCGAGAGGGACGCGCAGGAGTACGTGGCGCGCGTGCGCCGCGCCGAGCTGGTCGACCCGGTGCTCACGGCGCACCTGCACGACGGCTGGCAGGCCGTGACGGCCGTGCAGGGCTACCTGCCCCACGACGACGAGAGCGCGGGCTGGGCCGCGGTGATCCAGTGGCTCAACCCCGAGGTGCCGCCGCCGCCGGGCATGGAGCTGGAGCGGCTGCCGCGTCGCCAGGCCTAGGCGCCAGCGCCAGGCGACAGCCCCAGAAGCCAGCCCCTGGCGGAAGCCCTGGGTGGAAGCCCCAGGCGGACGCCGCAGGCGCCGCGCCCGGCCCGCCCTAGAGGCTCGACGGGCGCCACTTCTCGGGATCGATGCCGTAGCGCGTGATGGCGGCGGCCAGCTCGGCGGGCTTGGCCTTGCCCTCCTGCACCAGCGCGTCGAGCGTGGCCAGCACCACGCAGGGGGCGTCGATCTCGAAGTGCCGGCGCAGCGCGTCGCGCGTGTCGCTCATGCCGAAGCCGTCGGTGCCGCAGGGCACGAGCCGGCCGGGCAGCCAGCGCGCCACCATGTCGGGCACCAGCTTGACGTAGTCGCTCACCGCGATGAAGGGGCCCTTGGCATCGCCCAGCGCCTGCTGCAGGTAGGGGACGCGCGGCGCCTCGTCGGGGTGCAGCCGGTTCTGGCGCTCGGCGTCCAGCGCGTCGCGGCGCAGCTGCTGGTAGGAGGTCACCGACCACACGTCGGCCGAGATGCCGTGGTCCTCGGCCAGCAGGCGCGCGGCCTCCAGCGCGAAGTTCACCGCGCAGCCGCTGCCGAGCAGGTTGACGTGGCGCGCGAGGCGCTTGTCGGCGCGCTGCAGCGGGTAGATGCCGCGCAGGATGCCTTCCTTCACGTCGCCCGGCATCGGCCGCTGCGCGTAGTTCTCGTTCTGCAGCGTGAGGTAGTAGAAGACGTCCTGCGTCTCGCGCGCCATGCGCCGCAGGCCCTCCTCGACGATCACGGCGATCTCGTAGGCGAAGGCCGGGTCGTAGGCCAGCAGGTTGGGCACGGCCGTGGCCAGCAGGTGGCTGTGGCCGTCCTCGTGCTGCAGGCCCTCGCCGTTGAGCGTGGTGCGGCCGGCGGTGGCGCCCAGCAGGAAGCCGCGGCCGCGCGCGTCGCCGAAGGCCCAGACCTGGTCGCCGGTGCGCTGCATGCCGAACATGGAATAGAAGATGTAGAAGGGGAACATCGGCTCGCCGTGCGTGGCGTAGGCCGTGCCCGCGGCCTGGAACGAGGCCATCGAGCCCGCCTCGTTGATGCCTTCCTCCAGCACCTGCCCGTCCTTCGTCTCGCGGTAGTAGAGCAGCTGGTCGGCGTCCACGGGCTCGTAGAGCTGCCCGTGGGCGGCGTAGATGCCCACCTGGCGGAACAGCGGCTCCATGCCGAAGGTGCGCGCCTCGTCGGGGATGATGGGCACCACGCGCCGGCCCACGTTCTTGTCCTTGAGGATCTTCGTGAACAGGCGCACGAAGGCCATCGTGGTGCTCACCGGCGACTTGCTGCCGCCGTAGAACTCCTCGTAGACCTCCTTGCCGGGGATCTCCAGGCCGTGCTGCGGGCGCACGGTGCGGGCCGGGACCAGGCCGCCCAGCGCGGCGCGCCGCTCCAGGCAGTAGCGCACCTCGGGGCTGTCCTTGCCCGGGTGGAAGTAGGGCATCTGCTCGAGCTGGCTGTCGGGGATGGGCAGCTGCAGGCGGTCGCGGAACACGCGCAGCTCGTCGATGCTCATCTTCTTGAGCTGGTGCGTGACGTTGGTGGCCACGAAGCTGTCGCCGAGGTCCCAGCCCTTGACGGTGTGGGCCAGGATCACGGTGGGGCGGCCGCGGTGCTCGACGGCGGCCTTGTAGGCGGCGTAGACCTTGCGGCGGTCGTGGCCGCCGCGGCGCAGGCTGCCCAGCTGGTTGTCGTCGAGGTGCGAGACCAGGTCGAGCAGGCGCGGGTCGCTGCCGAAGAGGTGCTTGCGGATCGAGGCGCCGCCCTCCGAGCGCATCTTCTGGAAGGCGCCGTCCACCAGCTCGTTCATGCGCCGGCGCAGCAGGCCGTCGCGGTCGGCGGCCAGGATCGGGTCCCACTCGCGGCCCCACATCACCTTGACCACGTTCCAGCCCGCGCCGCGGAAGACGGTCTCCAGCTCCTGCACGATCTTGCCGTTGCCGCGCACCGGGCCGTCGAGGCGCTGCAGGTTGCAGTTCACCACCCAAGTGAGGTTGTCCAGCCCCTCGCGGGCCGCCACGCTCAGCGCGCCCAGCGTCTCGGGCTCGTCGGTCTCGCCGTCGCCCACGAAGGCCCACACGCGCGAGGCCGAGGTGTCCTTGATGCCGCGCGCGCCGAGGTAGCGGTTGAAGCGCGCCTGGTAGATCGAGGCGATGGGGCCCAGGCCCATGCTGACCGTGGGGAACTCCCAGTAGTCGGGCATCAGGCGCGGGTGCGGGTACGAGGAGAGGCCGGCGCCCCTGTCGGTCTCGCGGCGGAAGCGGTCCAGCCGCGCCTCGTCGAAGCGCCCCTCGAGGAAGGAGCGCGCGTAGATGCCCGGGGCCGCGTGGCCCTGGAAGAAGATCTGGTCGCCCGAGGCGTCGCCGTCCTTGCCGCGGAAGAAGTGGTGGAAGGCGACGTCGTAGAGGTCGGCCGAGGAGGCGAAGGTGGAGAGGTGGCCGCCCAGCCCGGGGCAGCGCGCGTTGGCGCGCACGACCATCAGCGCCGCGTTCCAGCGGATGACCGAGTCGATGCGCTCCTCGAGCTCCTCGTCGCCGGGGTAGGCCGGCTCGTGCTCGGGGGCGATGGTGTTGACGTAGTCGGTGGTCAGCAGCTGGTCGGGCTGGTAGCCGCCGCGGCGGGCCTGCTCGAGCAGCATGGCCAGCAGGTAGCGCGCCCGGTTGGTGCCACGCGCGCCGTGCACCTCCAGCAGCGAGGCCAGCCACTCGCCCGTCTCCTCGGGATCGACATCCTGGTGGGTGGTCGAGTAGAGGGTCACGGCGCGGGACCTCCGATCGGCCCGGCACCGCCTGCGAGCCGCGCCGGCCAGTCCAGCAGGCTATCCGCCTGCCGCGGCCCTCCCATGCGGGGCCCGGGAGCGGCCGCCGTGGCCGTAATGCTCTGTTCGTACATGGGCAGGACGGCGCCCTGCCAGCGCCCTGCCAGCGCCCTGCCTGCGCCGTTCCGTCGCTGGCCGGTGCGGGCCGGTGCTGGCCCGTGCGGGCCTGTGCGGGCTTCGCGTGCTGCCCGGCGGCTCGCGGGCCGCCGCGGTGCCGGTGCCGGGCCCGTGCTGGGCCCGCGCGCTGCGGCCGCGTGCTGGCCGCGTGCCGGCGAGCGCGCTAGTTGACCACCACGCCGCCGGCGGGCATCGCGGCCGCCTTGCCGGCCACCGCGCCCACGCGGCCCGCGCCGGGCAGCGCGCCCTGCAGCACCTGCAGGTCGCTGGCCAGGAAGACCAGCGCGCGGCTGGGGCTGAAGAGGGGCGAGGCGTTCATGATCGCGCCGGGCACGTACTGCTCGGGGTGCTGCAGGCCCAGGCTGTGGCCGATCTCGTGGGCCAGCACCTGCGCGAGCGAGCGGCCCACCGCCTCGATGGCGTTCTCAAGCTGCGCCGCGCGCGGCAGCAGGCTGCCCGCGCCGTAGAGCATGGCCTCGAGGATCTCGGCGTCGCTGTCCACCAGCGGGCTGGCCACCAGCGCGTTGCTGTAGGCCAGGCTCACGATGTCCAGGAAGCGGTTGGGGAACACGCCCAGCTCGCCGGCCGCGCCGCCCGGGCTGTTGTTCTCGTGGTGCAGGTTGAGCGCGCTGTCGGCGATGGCCGAGCCGATCACGCCCGACTGGCTGCCCCAGGCCACGCTCATCACGCTGAAGCGGTTGGCGCCGCCGGCGATCCAGCCACCGGCCTGCGCGCGCTGGGCGCCCACCGGGGCCTCCCAGGGGAAGGAGATGGCCAGGCCCGCGCCGCGCGCGCCGCTGGCCTCGCGCAGGAACAGGCGGTTGAGGTGCTGGACCATGCGCACGCGCACGGCCAGCTCGGCCAGGCGGTCGGCGGCGCCGCCGGCCAGGCTGGTGCTGGTGGCCTGGCGCTGGCCCTCGCGGGCCTGCGCC
>JBJTIJ010000205.1:0-2584 GCA_046094945.1 Planctomycetia bacterium
GCAGCTTCGACATCTCCTTCGTGCTCAACCGCTTCACGCTGGGCGACGAGGCGCAGTCGAACACCGGCAGGTGCTCGTCCTTGAGGCCCGGCGCGCCCTCGATGGTCATCGTGCCGCACACGGCGTCGTTGGCCTGGCGCACCTGCTGGGGCGTGAAGCCCAGGTGGCCCAGCAGGTCGAAGCCGGGCTGCTCGAACACCTCGCGCGCGATGCCCAGGCAGGTGGACAGCGCCTCGTCGCCCAGCGTGAAGCGGTTGAGCACGAAGGAGATGTCGAAGCTGCTGGGCAGCGCGGCCTCGACCTTGGCCAGCATCTCGCCGGTGAAGCCCTTCTCGCGCAGCGACGCCTCGTGGATGTGGGGCGTGCCCTTGAGGCTGCCCGAGCCGTTCACGTAGCGGACGATGGCGTCCACCTGCGTGGGGCTGTAGCCCAGGCGCTTGAGCGCCACCGGCACCGAGCCGTTGATGATGCGGAAGTAGCCGCCGCCGGCCAGCTTCTTGTACTTGACCAGCGCGAAGTCGGGCTCGATGCCCGTCGTGTCGCAGTCCATGATCCGGCCGCTCGTGCCCGTGGGCGCGATCACCGACACCTGCGCGTTGCGGTAGCCGTGCTTCTCGCCCAGCGCCAGCGCACGGTCCCAGGCCTCGCGCGCCGACTGCAGCAGGTCCTTGGGGCAGTCCTCGGGGCTGATGCCCACGGGCGTGATCGTCAGGCCCTCGTACTCGCTGGCGGCCGCGTTCCACGCCGCGCGGCGGGGGTTGCGGATGACGCGCAGCATGTTCTTCTTGTTGCGCGCGTAGCCGTTGAAGGCGCCCAGCTCGGCGGCCATCTCGGCCGACGTGGCGTAGGACTCGCCCGTCAGGATGGCGGTGAGGGCGCCGGTCATGGCCATGCCCTCCTTGCTGTCGTAGGGCAGGCCCTGCTGCATGAGCAGCGAGCCGATGTTGGCGTAGCCCAGGCCCAGCGTGCGGAACTCGTAGGACAGGCGCGCGATCTCGCGGCTGGGGAACTGCGCCATCAGCACGCTGATCTCGAGCACCACCGTCCACAGGCGGATGGCGTGGCGGTAGCCCTCGATGTCGAAGCGGCCCGTCTCGGCGTCGTAGAAGGTGACGAGGTTGAGGCTGGCCAGGTTGCAGGCCGTGTCGTCGAGGAACATGTACTCGCTGCACGGGTTGCTGGCGTTGATGCGGCCGTCGGCCGGGCAGGTGTGCCACTCGTTGATGGTCGTGTCGTACTGCAGGCCCGGGTCGGCGCACGACCAGGCGCTGTAGGCGATCTTGTCCCACAGCTCGCGCGCCTGCACGGTCTTGGCCGTGCTGCCGTCGGTGCGGCGCAGCAGCTTCCACGGGCGGTCTTCCTGCACCGCGCGCATGAACTCGTTGGTGATGCGCAGCGAGTTGTTGCTGTTCTGGCCCGAGACCGACAGGTAGCCCTCGCCGTCCCAGTCGGTGGTGTAGGTGGGCACCTCGATGGAGGTCACGCCCTGGCGGGCCAGCGCCACGGCGCGCTGCACGTAGCTGGCGGGCACGAACGAGGCCTTGGCCTGCGACACGGCGGCGCGCAGGCGCGTGTTCTTGCGCGGGTCGAAGCGCGTGGCCTCGTCGGGCCACTCGCGGCAGGCAGCCAGCACGGTGTTGACGCTGCGCTCGAGCAGGCGCGAGCCGGCCACGAGGGCGGCCACCTTCTGCTCCTCGACCACCTTCCAGTCGACGAAGGCCTCGACGTCGGGGTGGTCCACGTCCAGGCACACCATCTTGGCGGCGCGGCGCGTGGTGCCGCCCGACTTGATGGCGCCCGCGGCGCGGTCGCCGATCTTCAGGAAGCTCATCAGGCCCGAGGAGCGGCCGCCGCCCGAGAGCGGCTCGCCCTCGCCGCGCAGGCGGCTGAAGTTCGTGCCCGTGCCCGAGCCGTACTTGAACAGGCGCGCCTCGCGCACCCACAGGTCCATGATGCCGTTCTCGCCCACCAGGTCGTCGTCGACCTTCTGGATGAAGCAGGCGTGCGGCTGCGGGCGCTCGTAGGCGCTGCTGCTCTGGCGCAGGCGGCCCGTCTCGGGGTCGACGTAGCTGTGGCCCTGGGGCGGGCCGTCGATGCCGTAGGCCCAGTGCAGGCCGGTGTTGAACCACTGCGGCGAGTTGGGCGCGGCGCGCTGGTCGGCCAGCATGCGGCACAGCTCGTCGTAGAAGGACTGCGCGTCCTCGGGCGAGTCGAAGTAGCCGTGCGTGCGGCCCCAGTGGGTCCAGCAGCCGGCCAGGCGGTGGAACACCTGCCGCGCGTCGCGCTCGCCGCCCAGCACCGGCTTGCCCTGCGCGTCCAGCTGCGGGCTGCCGTCCTCGTGGGACTGCGGCACGCCCTTGCGGCGGAAGTACTTCTGCGCCAGCACGTCGGCGGCCACGTTCGACCACGTGGCCGGCACCTTCACGCCCTCGAGGCGGAAGACGACCTTGCCGTCGGGGTTCTTGATCTCGGAGGTGCGGCTGGACCACGTGATGCCCTCGTAGGGATCGCGACCCGCCACCGTGAACCGACGCTGGATCTTCATCGCCTTGCTCCTCGCGCTGCCGGCCCTCGCGGCCCGCAC
>JBJTIJ010000206.1:0-8086 GCA_046094945.1 Planctomycetia bacterium
CAGCCCACCTCGGCCTCCACGATGCTGCGCCCCAGCAGGTGCGGGCGCACCAGCCGCGTCACGGTCTCGACCTCGGGCAGCTCGGGCATGGCCTCACGCTACGCGGCGGGCAAGGCTCGTGCTAGCGGTCCACGAAGATGCCGTACAGGTCGCTCTCGCCGGGGGCGGCGGCGTTGCGGCTGCCGGTGCGCACCTGCGTCCCGTTGGCACGCCCGCTGGAGTAGTGGTCGTCGGCGCCACCCAGGTCCAGCAGGGCACTCAGCGAGAGCACCTTGTCGGCGTCCCAGTGGTAGGTGTTGCTGCCGCCCTGCCCCTGCACCGAGGCGCCGCGCCCCACGTAGCGGTCGCGCCCGCCGAGGTCCACCAGCAGGGCCAGCGCCTGCATGGCGGCAGCGCCCTGGCCCAGCCCGTCGCACTGGTAGCTGTCGTTGCCGCCGCGGTCGAGCAGCAAGGTCATCGACTCGTCCCACGCGCCCGACTGGCTGGCGGCCGTCATCGACCAGTAGGTGTCGTCGCCGCCGCCATCCACCAGCAGGCCGATGGCCTGGTGGGCCGCGAAGGCCTGCCCGTAGCGGTTGCCGTGGTAGAGGTCGTTGCCCTCGGCGTCGTGCAGCACGCCCAGCGCGAAGAAGTAGCCGCCGCCCTGCGAGAACTCGCCGGCCGTGTAGCGGTCGTCGCCCGCGAGGTCGTAGAGCGCGCCCAGGCCGCCGGCCGCGTAGCCGCGCACGCCGTAGCCGAAGCCCTGGCTCATCCCCACGTGCACGGTGGGCGTGCCGTAGGCCGAGCCAAAGGAGGGCCCGTCGGCCTCGTAGCGGTCGTTGCCGGCCACGTCCAGGAGCAGGCCCACGCCCAGCGGGCCGCCCACGCCCTGGCACAGCTTCTCGCCGCGGTAGGTGTCGCTGCCTGCGAGGTCCAGCAGCAGGCCCGCACCATGGAAGCCCACGCCCATGGCCCAGCCGGCGGCCTCGCCCCGGTTCTCGTAGGTGTCGTTGCCGGCGCGGTCCAGCAGCACCCCCACGCCCGCGATGCCGGCGGCCAGCGAGCCCTGCCCGCGCGCCACGTAGGTGTCGTCGCCCGCCCGGTCGTCGAGCCACGCCAGGCCCAGCACCGCCGTGCCGGGCCCCACGAAGTCGGCCTGCGCCTCGTGGCGGTCGTTGCCCGCAAGGTCGATCACGATGCACACCGGGGCCGTGGCGCCGGCGCCGTACACGTAGGTGTCTTCGCCGCCCACGTCGTAGATGCAGGCCACCTGCTCCATGTCGTAGCGGTTGGGCCCCGGGCCGCCCACCAGCAGGGCCCGCCCGGTGGCCTCGTCCACGCCCGCCCAGAGCAAGTCCGCCCGTGGCCGCAGGGTGGCTGGCGCCCGGATGGCTGGGGGCAGGCGTGGCGGGCGCTGCCGCGGCGGCTGCGGCGGCCGCGCCGCGGGCCTCCCACGCCCCGGGGAGCCGGGCCAGCAGCGAGAGCGCGGCGCCCAGCCGCTCGCGCGCCACGAGGCCGTGCTCCTCGCCCAGCAGCCGTATGTGCTCGACCGCATGCGGCCCGAAGGGCGAGACGTTGTCGCGCTGGTTGCGCAGCAGCCGCTCGAAGGCAGCGCGCCTCGGCGCCCGCTCGCCCCCCACGAGGGCCGCGAGGCACTCGGCCACCGGCACCTCCAGCGCGGCGTGCTGC
This sequence comes from Planctomycetia bacterium, assembly GCA_046094945.1. Lineage (GTDB taxonomy): Bacteria > Planctomycetota > PLA2 > PLA2 > JAEUHO01 > CAXQZU01. Next base: position 1,669 of record JBJTIJ010000206.1, read on the forward strand.
ACGTCCAGCAACGCCTCGAGGGCCGCCACGATGCGCCCCGGCTCGGGGGACGCCAGCGTGCGCACCTGCGTGGCCACGCCCTGCTCGACGCCGTCCAGCGCCAGCGGCCGTGCGAAGGCCTGCAGCACCGCAGGCAGGCTGTTGGTGTCCAGCGCGTCCTGCTGCACGGCCGCGAGGCGCGCCAGCAGGGCGTCGAGGCCACCGCCCAGGCCCTCCTCGCCGCTGCGCACGCCCAGCGCCGCGGCCACCTCCAGCACCAGTGCCTCGTGCGCGCCGGCGGCAGGCACGGGCGCGCTGCGCCCGGCAGCCAGGCCCCGCGCCAGCGTGCCGGCCCAGGCGCTGCGCGCGGCCAGCCGCACCTCCAGCTCGCGCACCTCGCCGCCCTCGCCGCCGGTGGGCACAGCCTTCTCCGGGCTGGCGCCCGGCGCACGGCGCCAGGCCAGCTTCACGCTGTCGCCCGGCGCACGCGTGCGCAGGTAGGCCCGGAAGCCCTCGGCCGTGCGCGCCTCGGCGTCCAGGGCCACGACGTTGTCGTCGCGCTGCAGGCCCGAGGCCGAGGTGCCGCCCTCGCCCCCCAACGGGCCCGGCAGCACCCAGCCCACCACCAGGCTGCCGCCCGGGCCGTCGCGCACCGAGAGGCCTAGGTAGGGCTGCTGCTCGAAGGGCCGCGCATCAGGGCCGGGGGGCGCGCCCACGGCCACCGGCGCCAGGAGGCAGGCCAGCAGGCCCAGCAGCGCCACGCCGGGCGCAAGCCGCCCGCAGTGCGGGGCAGGAACGGTGCTGCAATGCGAGGGGTGCGTCATGGCGCCAGCCTAGCCCAGCGCCCCCACCCGGGCACGGCGGCCTGACGGCCACGGGGCGGGCTGCGAGGTGACGCGCCCGCGCGTCCCTGCGCTACAACGCTCCCATGGCCGAGCCCGTCGAGCATGCCCGTCGCTCCTGCGGCACCTGCACGCTGTGCTGCAAGCTGCCGCTCATCGACTGGCCCAGCGACCCGCCCGTGGGCCGGCCGCCCCTCAAGAAGCCGCGCAACACGTGGTGCACCTACTGCCGCCCGGGCACGGGCTGCAGCATCTACGAGGCCCGGCCCATCTCGTGCGCCGGCTTCCAGTGCCTGTGGCTCATGGGCATGGTTCCCGAGCCGCTGCGTCCCGACCGCGTCAACGCCATCTTCGACGTGCAGGGCCCCTACCTGACGCTGCTGAGCGACCCCGCGGGCCCCGACCCGCTGCTCGACCCGCGCGTGAAGGCCTTCACCGAGTCGTTCTGCAGCGCACGCGGCCGGCGCCTCAAGGTGGTCGAGCAGCCGCGCCCGCCGCGCGGCAAGCAGCCCGGCGCGAAGGCGCGCCCCCCACACCGTCCTGGGCAGGCGCCCGGGCCGCAGCGCGGACCCAAGCCCGGCCGCTGAGCGCGGCCGTCGCACCCCGGTCGGCCGCTCGCCCGGACGGCGAGGCCAGCGCGCCCACGCGCAGTGCCCTCAGGCCGACGTCGGGTCGCCCGCGCGCGTGGCGCCCGCGCGCACCACGCGGTCTCGGCCGCTGGTCTTGGCCACGTACATCGCCTCGTCGGCCAGCCGGTAGAGGCCGTCGTAGGACGTGGTCTCGGGCACGTCGGCGGAGTGCACCACGCCCACCGAGGCCGTGATGGGCCGTCCGCCCACCGCGCAGGCGCTGCGCAGGCTGGCCAGCAGCAGCTCCAGCCGCGGCACGCTGGCGTCCTCGCGCAGGTCGGGCAGGAACAGGGCGAACTCCTCGCCCCCGGTGCGGGCCACGAGGTCGCCCTCGCGCAGCGAGCGGCGCAGCACCGTGGCCACGTCACGCAGCACCTGGTCGCCGGCATCGTGGCCGAAGGTGTCGTTGACCTGCTTGAAATGGTCGATGTCGAGCACGGCCAGCCCGAAGGGGCTCTTGCTGCGCCGCGAGCGGGCCAGCGCGCGCGTGACCTCCTGCACGAAGGCGCGCCGGTTGGCCAGCCCGGTGAGCTCGTCTGTGAGCGCCATGCGCTGCAGCGACTCGCGCAGCGCGATGGTCGAGAGCGCACCCGAGATGCTCTGCCCCATGGCCACGAACTGCGACAGGCGCGCATCCTGCCCCAGCGCATCCTCGCCCAGCTTCTCGGGCGGGAAGGCCACCAGGAACACGGCCACGTTGCGGTCCAGCGAGAACAGCGGCACGCAGAGGCTGGCTCCCGCGGGCTCGTTGCCCAGGTGCGGGCAGGCCAGGTGGTGGCTGCCCGGCCACGAGCCGTAGGGCCGGCGCGAGCGCAGCGCCCAGCACTGGGCCGGCGCGAGGTCCTCGTGCGGCTCAGGCCCCGAGAAGCGCCGCGCGTGCCGCATGAGGCTCATCGGGGCCGAGGGCTGCAGCGAGCCGTACAGGGCGGTGTTGGCCGACGGGAACAGGCGCTCCACCGAGCGCGCCACCAGCTCGAGGCCCTCGGCCAGCGTGGTGCAGCCCTGCAGGTACTCGACGCACTCCGAGAGCACCGCGTTGTGCTGCTGGTGGCTGTGCAGCTGGCTCACGCGCTCCTCGAGCGCCGCATTGAGCCGCAGCGACTCGCGCAGGCTCTCCCGCGGGCGCAGGTCAGTGAGCGTGATGAGCACGCCAGGCGCGACACCCTCGGCAGCACGGATGCGCAGCGCGATCACCTCCATCGGCACCTGCTCGCGGTCGCCCGCCTCGGCGGGCGCGGAGCTTCCCGCCGGGGCAGCCGCAGGCCCCGGGGCCGGCCGCGCGGCCGCCTGCAGCTGGCGCGGGCCCACGCGCGCGCCCTCCTCGGCCGCGAGCGTCGCCGCGATCCAGTCGCGCTGCTCCGGCTGCGGGAACAGGATCGAGAGTGCCGTGGCCAGGCCCGGCGGCGAGCCCGAGACGGGCAAGGCCGCCAGCGTGGGCAGCAGGTCGCGGGCCCGGGAATTGGTCAGGCCCAGGCTGCCATCGGCACGGAGGGCCACGAAGCCCGACTCCGAGCTCTCCAGCACGCGCTGCTGCAGTTCCTTGGCCGTCTCCAGCCGCTGCACGAACTGCTGGCGCTCGTCTTCCAGCCGCAGGCTCTTGAGCACCGAGCCCAGGAAGGCCAGCACCGGCTCCAGCGGGTCGAGGATGTCCGAGTGGAAGCCGCCGGCGCGGTTCGCCAGGCCCACCATGCCGATCATGCGCGCGCCGTCGCGCAGCGGCAGGCCGGCGAAGGCGTTGAGCGGTGGATGCCCCGGCGGCCGCCCGCCCGCACGCGGGTCGTGCGGCACGTCGTTGGCCACGACACGCGCCTCGGTGACGAGCACCGAGCCGAACAGCGTCTTGAGGTTGCGGAACATGAAGCCCGTGGGCGCCTGCGCCGCGTAGAGGGCCCGCGTGGCATCGTCCCAGGCAATGTTCGTGATCGACTTCGTGCGCAGGAACTTGCCCTCGGCGTCCTCGTCGGTCTCGCCGATGAAGCCGTACTCGCTCGCGGTGAGGTCGAGCAGGCGCTTGAGCACGTAGGTCCACCACTCGCGGCTGGGCCCCTCGGACACGAGGCGTGACTGCGAGTCGCTGATCAGCGCCAGCAGCCCATTCTGGCGCACCAGCGCCTGCTCCGCCTCCACGACGTGCGTCACGTCGCGGGCACTGGCGAAGCAGCGGTTCTCCCACGGGGCAGGGGCCAGCGCGTTCCACTCCAGCCACACGTAGCTTCCATCCTTGCACCGGTAGCGGTTGCGGAACCTGACCACGTCCTCCTGCTGCGTCATCGACTTGTAGCAGACCGCGGTGCTGGCCACGTCGTCAGGATGCACGAACTCCGCGAAGGGCCGGCTGCAGAGCTCCTGCAGCGTCCAGCCCAGCACGGCCGACCAGCGCGGGTTGAGCTCGACGAAGTACCCCTCGAGGCTCGCGACCGCGTACATGTCCATCGAGCGCTGGAAGAAGCGGTGGTGGTTGACCAGCTCCGCCTGCGTGTGCTCGAGGTGCGTGTCGTTGCGCAGCGACACGATGCGCGCCACGGCGATCCGCGCCAGGTCGCGCAGCTGTTCGACCTGCTCGGGAGCCACCTTCTTGGGAAGCGTGTCCACGGCACACAAGGCGCCCAGGACGTGTCCCTCGGGCATCAAGAGCGGCACGCCTGCATAGAAGCGCACGTGGGGCTCGCCCGTCACGAGCGGGTTGTTCGCGAAGCGCGGGTCGGCGTGCGCGTCCTCCACGATCAGGTCGCCCTCGGTGCTCACCACCGTGTTGCAGAAGGCGATGTCGCGCGGCGTCTCCGTCACGTCCAGGCCGTGGCGGGCCTTGAACCACTGCCGGCGCTCGTCGAGCAGCGACACCAGCCCCACGTGCGCGCCCAGGGCGCGGCTGGCCACGCGCACGATGCTGTCCAGCACCGCATCCGGCGGGGTGTCCATGATGCCGTAGGACGCCAGCACCTCCAGCCGCTTGGCCTCATGGGCGGCGGCATCGGTGGCGGGGACGGCGTCCACCTCGTCCAAGCAGGCACTCCTTGGCCGGGGACCAGTCCGCCCTACAGTTCAAGGCTAGCCCACGGCAAGCGGCCGCGCAGCCAATGGACGGTCCTGCGTCACCCAGCCCCGGCCGGCACGCCACTTGCTAGCCCATTCGCATGACTTCCGGCCGCGCGGCGCTCACGCCCACGGCGCGCGCAGGGCCCGCATCAGCCGCCAGCGCCCCGGCCACGGCTCCCGGGCTGGCTCCAGGCCCGCCGCCTCGCGCACCATCACCCCGGCGGCGCGGCGCCAGAAACCGGGCCCGTCCAGCCCCAGCGCGAGCACGCGGCGCTTGTTCTCCAGCACCTGCGGCCTGAGCGCCGCGTACCGCTCCAGCGAGAGCGAGGCGAGGTGCGCGTCCAGCTCGTCCAGCGAGGTGAAGGCCAGCACCCCGCGCGGGTCGAACACGCTTCCCAGCGAGGGGAAGCCCCAGTAGATGGGCACCGTCTCGCACAGGAAGCAGTCGATGAGCTTCTCCGTGAAGTACTCATCCTGCCGGCAGTTCTCCACGGCCACCGAGAAGGCGTAGGCCGCCAGCGCCTCGTGCTTGCTGGCCACGGGCCGGTGGCCCTTGCCAAAGCACTCCACGCCCCGCAGCCGTGCCCGCTCGAGGGCCTGCAGCCGGAAGCGATGCCCCTCGAGCTTGGCGCGCAGCGAGGACACCATCGACACCACCCGGGTCTTGGGCTCGCTGCACGCTGCCACCCACGAGGTGCCGAAGTGGAAGCGCTCGAAGGGCTCGCCCAGCGCCAGAAGGCGGCTGTCGCAGGTCAGGAAGCGCCGGAAGCGGTGCGCTTGGCTGGCGAGGCGCTGGGCCCAGCGCTCGGCCGGCGTCTCCACGAACCAGGCCAGCTGGCGCTGTGGGGCGCGACGCAAGCGGTCCAGGCCGAGGATGGAGCGATCCACGCACGCCAGCAGGTGCACGGGCGGGCGATGCCGCCCCACGCGCAGGAAGCGCACCTCGGGGCCACCCTCCAGCGCGACGGCGACGTCGCGCCACGGCAGGCGGCCGCCGCGCAGGTCCACGAGCACGGGCGTGCTGGATGCCGGGCGTGCGTCCTGGGGTCCCACACAAGGCGTGGTACGCGCGCGCCACGTCGCGGTCAACCCGCTTCGCACGCCCACTGGCCCGCTAGCCTCCAGCGTCACCCGAGGAGCACCGTCGTGCCGACCACCCCCGCCTATGCAGCGCCCGCCGCCGGCCAGCCGCTGGTCCCCCACACGGTGCAGCGCCGCGAGCCGGGCGCCGACGACGTGGACATCGACGTGCTCTTCTGCGGCATCTGCCACAGCGACATCCACCAGGCGCGCGACGAGTGGGGCGGCGCCACCTACCCGATGGTGCCGGGCCACGAGATCGTGGGCCGCGTCAGGCGGGTGGGCAGCACGGTCAGCCGCTTCCGGCCCGGCGACCTCGTGGGCGTGGGCTGCATGGTGGATGCCTGCCGCACCTGCGCGCCGTGCACGGAGCACACGGAGCAGTTCTGCGAGGCCGGCTGCGCCTGGACCTACAACGCCACGGAGATGGACCGCGTCACGCCCACCCACGGCGGCTACAGCAAGCGCGGGGTGGTGCGCGAGCGCTTCGTGCTCGAGGTGCCCGCGCACCTCGACCCGGCCGGCGCCGCGCCGCTCCTGTGCGCCGGCATCACCACCTGGTCGCCGCTGCGCCAGTGGGGCGTGGGCAAGGGCACCAAGGTGGGCATCGTGGGCCTGGGCGGCCTGGGCCACATGGGCGTGAAGCTGGCCGCGGCGCTGGGCGCCGCGGTGACGGTGTTCAGCACCAGCCCCGCCAAGCAATCCGACGCCCAGCGGCTGGGCGCCACCCGCTTCGTGGTGACGCGCGACCCGGCCGCCCTCGAGCCGCTGGCCCGCTCGCTGGACTTCGTGCTCGACACCGTCTCGGCCCCGCACGACTACAACGCCTTCCTGATGCTGCTGCGCCCGCGC
>JBJTIJ010000207.1:0-3829 GCA_046094945.1 Planctomycetia bacterium
CGCGGCTTGCCGGGCGGACCCCGCGTGGCGCAGGGGGCTCTTGGGGGCTGTGTCACCTCGGGTGGCGAGCCTGCCGGGGCGCCCGCCCGCGCGGCGGGGGGCCAAGGCCGGTGGCCGGCGGGCAGGGCGTCGCATTCCTGCGAGGCATGGGCACGGGATGGGCACCCCCCGTGCCCATGCCTCGCAGGAATGCGACGCCCTGCCCGCCGGCCCCAGGGCAGGCCCCCCGGCCGGGGCTGCCCCGGTGCGGGCGAGACCCTGCTGGAGAGCCATGGGGCGCATCCCCGACGACGTCATCGCGCGCGTGATCGAGGCCCACGACATCGTGGCCGTCATCGAGCGCCACGTGCCGCTCAAGCGGGCCGGCAGCGCCTTCAAGGGCCTGTGCCCGTTCCACGACGAGAAGACGCCCTCGTTCACCGTCAACCCCAGCCGGCAGTCGTTCAAGTGCTTCGGCTGCGGCAAGGGCGGCACGGTGATCACCTTCGTGATGCTGCACCTGCGCATGTCGTTCCCCGAGGCGCTGCGCATGCTGGCGCAGGAGCGCGGGATTGCGGTGCCCGACAGCCGCGAGCCCGCGGGCCCGCCCAAGGGCGAGCTCGAGGCGTGCCTGCGTGCGCTCGCCTTCGCCCAGGAGCTCTTCACCCGCTCGCTGGCCGCCGAGGAAGGCGCCGAGGCGCGCCGCTACCTGGAGGCGCGTGGCTTCCCGGCCGAGGCGCAGGAGCGCTTCGGGCTGGGCTACGCGCCGGCGGGCTGGGACCGGCTCATCACCAGCGCGGCCGGGCGCAAGATCGACACGGCCACGCTGGAGATGGCCGGGCTGGTGGTGCCGCGCAGCAGCGGCTCGGGCCACTACGACCGCTTCCGCCACCGCATCACCTTCCCCGTGCGCAACCTGCTGGGGCAGGTGGTCACCTTCGGGGCGCGCGCGCTGGCGCCCGAGGACATGCCCAAGTACTTGAACGGGCCCGAGACGCCCGTGTTCCGCAAGGGCGCGACGCTCTTCGCGCTGGACATGGCGCGCGACGGCACGCGCCGGCGCGGCGAGGCCCTGCTGATGGAGGGCTACACCGACGTGCTCATGGCGCACCGCTTCGGCTTCGATGCCGCGGTGGCGGGCATGGGCACGGCCTTCACGCCGCAGCAGGCCACGCTGCTGCGCCGCTTCGTGCCGCGCGTCGTGCTGGTCTACGACGGCGATGCGGCGGGGCGCGCGGCGGCCGAGAAGGCCATCGACCTGCTGCTCGCCGAGGGCCTCGAGGTGAAGGTGGCGCTGCTGCCCGAGGGGCGCGACGTGGACGAGATCCTGCTGGAGGAGGGCGCGGCCGCCTTCCAGGCGGTGCTCGACCAGAGCCTGGGCGTGCTCGACTACCTGCTGGCGGCGCTGCGCGCACGGCTCGACCTGGCCTCGCCCCACGGGCGCGCGCAGGCGGCCGAGGCGCTGGTGAAGACCGTGGCGCGCGTCAAGAGCCACGTCGAGCGCGACTTCATGCTGCGCACGCTCGTCGAGCGGCTGGGCGGCGGCGTGGAGACCGAGCGCCTGCTGCGGCGCATGCTGGGCGAGGCGGCGGCCGCGCCGGGTGCCACGGCGCGCGCGCCCGCGCCGGCGCCCGCGGCGGCCGACGCCTCCTTCCAGCAGCGCCACCAGCGGCTCGACGAGCTGCTGCTGCTGGCCGTGGCCTGCGCGGGCGGGGCGCTGGCCGAGCGCGTGGTGCGCGCGGTGGGCACCGACGACTTCAGCCCCGGCGTGCGGCGCCGCCTGTACGCCACGCTGCTGGCCCAGCGCGAGGCGCAGGCCGCGCACGACGTGGCCGCGCTCACCGTGCAGGTGGCCGACGACCCCGAGGCCTGCGCCGAGCTGGCCGACCTGCCGCAGGGGGCAGGACTCGACGAGCGGGCGGGCCTCCTGATCGAGCACCTGGAGCGCCGGCGCCGCCACCAGCGCCGCCTGGAGGCCGCCCAGCAGGCCCGGCAGGCCGACGATCCGCAGGGTCCCCTGGGCGAGATCCTCTCGGCCCACCCGGGCAGGGGCACCCCGACCCCGGCTTTGCCTCCCGCCGCGCCCGCCGCACCCTTTCCCGCCGCCCCTCCCGCGGCCCCGGAGTCGTCTGGATGACCAAGCGCGTCGACCCGTACGTGCCGCCCAGCCCGCTGGACGAGACCGAGGCCGAGCTCCTCGCCCTCGTGGCCACCGGCAAGGCGCGCGGGTACCTGACCTACGAGGAGCTGAACACCGCCGAGCCCGAGAAGGCGCCCTGCCCGGCGATGATGGACCGCATCCTGCTGACGATGGACCTGCACGGCATCGAGGTGGTGGACGGGGGCGTGCACGCGCAGCGCGAGGCGCGCGCGCGCGCCGCGCGCGGCGAGGTGCCGCCGCCCAGCCGCGACGACAAGCCCAGCGCGCTCGACCTGCCGATCACCACCGAGAAGATCGACGACCCGGTGCGCATGTACCTGACGCAGATGGGCGAGATCCCGCTGCTGACGCGCGACGAGGAGATCAGCCTCTCCAAGAAGATCGAGATCACGCGCAAGCGCTACCGCCACCGCGTGCTCAACAGCGGCGTGGGCATCGCCGGCGCCATCCGCATCCTGCAGGAGGTGGCGCGCGGCGACCTGGCCTTCGACCGCACGCTGCGCATCGGCACCGCCGACCCGGTGGGCAAGGACGACCTGCAGAAGCGCATGCCGGTGAACCTGCGCACGCTCGAGAAGCTGTCCGGGCTGCTCAAGCAGGACGTCGAGCGCCGCGTGCACGGCAAGCTGGGCGACCGCGCGCGCGAGCGCGTCGAGCGCGACATCCTCGTCAAGCGCTTCAAGGCCCTCTCCCTGATGGAAGAGGTGGCGATCCAGACCAAGAAGATCCGCCCCATCCACGAGGAGTGCTACGAGCTGGCGCAGGAGGTGCAGGAGCTGCGCCAGCGCGTGCGCGACCTCAAGCGCCGCACGGGCGAGGAAGACGAGGTGCGCGCCGCCGAGGAGCGCCTCGTGGACATCGAGTCGCAGGTCTTCGAGTCGCTGGACGACTTCCTGGCGCGCGTGGACGACATCCGCCACCGCTTCGCCGAGTACGAGGAGGCCAAGCGCCGCCTGAGCAGCGGCAACCTGCGCCTGGTGGTGTCGATCGCCAAGAAGTACCGCAACCGCGGCCTCACCTTCCTGGACCTGATCCAGGAGGGCAACACGGGCCTGATGAAGGCCGTGGAGAAGTACGAGTACCGGCGCGGCTACAAGTTCTCGACCTACGCCACGTGGTGGATCCGCCAGGCCATCACGCGCTCGATCGCCGACCAGGCGCGCACCATCCGCATCCCGGTGCACATGATCGAGACGATGTCGAAGATCCGCAACGTCACGAAGAAGCTGATCCAGAAGAACGGCCGCGAGCCCACGATCGAGGAGATCGCGCAGGCCAGCGGCATCAGCGTCGACGAGACCAAGCGGGTGATGAAGATCAGCAAGCACCCGATCAGCCTCGACCGCCCGATCGGCGACAGCGACGACAGCTACTTCGGCGACTTCATCGAGGACGAGAAGGCCGACAGCCCGGTCAACGCCGCCACGCACGAGATGCTCAAGGACAAGATCGACCAGGTGCTGCAGACGCTCACCTTCCGCGAGCGCGAGATCATCAAGCTGCGCTACGGCATCGGCGACGGCTACACCTACACGCTCGAGGAGGTCGGCAAGATCTTCAAGGTGACGCGCGAGCGCGTGCGCCAGATCGAGGCCAAGGCCGTGCGCAAGCTCCAGCACCCCGTGCGGGCGCGCAAGCTCGAGGGGTTCCTCGAGGCATGAGCCTCGACCGCCGCGCGATCCTCCGGGG
>JBJTIJ010000208.1:0-3696 GCA_046094945.1 Planctomycetia bacterium
ATCCTACGCACAGCACGGCGTCCCCGGGAGGGGCCCCGCACGGCGGCCGGCACGGCGGCCCGCAACGCAGCCGGCACGGCGGCTGGCGGGCAGGGAGGCCGGGGCCTCAGGACGAGGGTCCCAGCGGCAGCCAGACGCGGAAGGTGGTGCCGCCGCCCGGGCGCGGCTCGAAGCCCACCTCGCCGCCATGGTCGTCCACGATGCGCTTGACGATGGCCAGGCCCAGGCCCGTGCCGGCCGTGCGCGTGCTGAAGGTGGGCTCGAAGACCATGTCGCGGTGCTCGGGCGGGATGCCCGTGCCGGTGTCGCGCACCTCCAGGCACAGGCCATGGCGTCCCTGCGACGAGGTGCCCGCGCGCGCCGCCACCACCACCTCGCCGGGGCCCGGCACCGACTGCACGGCGTTGTTGACGAGGTTGACCAGCACGCGGCGCAGCTCCTCCTCGTCGGCCACGACCGTGGGCAGGCCGGCGTCGAGCTCGGCGCGCACGGTCACGCCGTGGGCGCGCGCCCCGGCATGCAGGTCGACCACGTGCTGGGCCAGCGCGCGCACGTCCACCGCCGCGGGCCGGCGCACGGGCAGGCGGGAGAGGTCGCCGAAGGTGGTGGCGATGCGCGAGAGGGCATCGATCTGGCGCAGCAGCACGGCCGCGGTGCGCTGCACGGCCTGCGGTGCCTGTGCCGGGTCGGCGGCGCTGTCGGCCTCCATCTGCTGCACCATCAGCTTCATGGGGCTGAGCGGGTTCTTGATCTCGTGGGCCACCTGGCGCGCCATGCGGCGCCAGGCCTGCTCGCGCTCGGCGCGCGCGGCGCGCTCGGTGGCCGCGCGCAGCGAGCGCGTCATCTCGTCGAAGGCCCGCATCAGGCGGCCGAACTCGTCGTCGCGCTGGCTGTGCAGCGCCACCTCCAGGTCGCCCTGCGCCACCTGCTCGGCGGCGTGCACCAGCTCGTCGAGCGGCTGGGCCAGCCGGCGCGAGGCCAGCAGGCCCAGCGCCACCACCAGCACCAGCGTCAGCAGGTAGCCGGCCAGCACCACGCTGCCCGTCACGGAGAGCTGCTCGTCGATGCGGTCGCGCTCGTAGAGCAGCGGCACGGCCACCGTGGCGCGCGCCCAGCCGTCGGGGCCCAGCACGGGGGCGTAGCCGGTCCACACCAGGCGCCCGTCGCGGTCCACCTCGCGGCGCACGGTGGTGCGCCGCTCCAGCACGCTGGCCTGGAAGGCCTCGGCGTCCAGCCGTGCCGGCAGCAGCTCGGCGGCCACCGCGCCGGCGCGGCTCGACGCGCTCACCACGCCGCCGCGGTAGAGGGTGAGGTCGTGGCGCCGCTCGCTGGCCGAGCGGCGCAGCGCCTCGTCGTCCAGCCGGTCCAGGCGCGCGGGGTCGCCGCCCTCCAGCTCGCTGCGCACGCGCACGAGGTCGTTCTCGAGCCGGTCGCTGAAGGCGCGCTCGTAGCGCGTGCGGGTCTCGTCGGCGGTGACCCACGCCAGCAGCAGCAGCGGCAGCACCGAGACCACGAAGTAGGAGCCCAGGATGCGGTGGTGCAGGCGCACCTCCAGCCGCCGCAGCGTGGCGAGGAAGACCAGCAGCGCCACCACCAGCGCCGCGCCCACGCCCACCACCAGCAGGCGCGCCAGCGCCAGCACCTCCTCGCCCAGGTCGGGCGCGGCGCGGCGCGCGACGAACCACTGGGCGCGGCCCGGCAGCCAGGCGGCGGCCACCTCGCGACCCTGCCAGGCGCGCGCCACGCTGGGCAGCGGCTCGTGGTCGTCCAGCAGGCCCGCGACGAAGCCGCCGGGCTCGCGCGAGGCCTGCGGCGAGCTGGAGGCCACCACGCGGCCCTGCTGCAGCAGCGCCACCTCCACGGGCCGGCGCGCCGAGGCCGTGGGCGAGGTGGCGCTGTCGGCCTCGCCCGGGTCCAGGCCCAGCACGCGCAGGTCCACCGGGTCGGGCACGGTGAGCACCACGTGGCCGAGCACGGCGCCGGGCGCCCCGCCGGCGCCGGCGGCGGCACGCACGCGCAGGCGGCCGGTGACGCTGGCGATGCGCGCGCCGGCGCCGGGCACGGCCAGCACCTCGAGGTCGGCGGGGCCGGAGGGCGGGCGCGCCTCGGGCAGCCGGCTGCGCGGCGTGGCGTCCAGCCCGAAGGCGTCCAGCAGGCGCCCCTGGGCGTCGAGCACCTCCAGCACGCCCGGGCGGCCGGCAGGCGCCAGCGAGCCCTGCAGCCACAGCTCGAGGGCCAGCCCGGGGGCGCGGCCGCCCGCCCCCGCGGCGGCCAGCGCCGCCTGCAGGCGCTCGCTCTCTTGCAGCGAGGCGAGGTCGAGCCGCACCTCGGCCTCGCCCGCCTCGCGCTGCTGCACCACGCGCTCCACCTGCGCCAGCAGGGCCTCGAGGCTGCGCTCGCGCACGCCGCTGCGCAGCATCGGGAACAGCACCAGCGTGGCCACCACGCCCAGCAGCAGCACGCTGCCGGCGCGCCCGCTGCCGTCGCGCGGGCGCGCCAGCGGCGCCAGCACGGCCGGCACGCCCAGCAGCAGGCAGGCCCACGCCGCCGGCTGCGGCTCGAGCAGCAGCCAGGCCGGCAGGCCCGCCAGCAGCGCGGCCAGCACGCGGGCCAGCCAGCCGGGCAGGGACGGCAGTGCGCAGGCCGCCTGCTGTGCCCCGCGCACGGCGAGCAGGCAGGCACCGGCCGTGGCGCCCACCAGCGCCACCAGCATCAGCACCACGGGCCCGGGCGGCAGCAGCGCACTGCTCTCGAAGAAGGGCGTGCGGCCCTGCTCGACGGCCAGCCGCAGCAGCACCAGCCACAGCAGCGTGGCGCCAGCAGCCAGTGCCACGCCCAGCAGCGCCGCCAGCGGGCGCGTGGCGGCCGGGGCCGTGCTGCGCGCCGCTCCCGGCTGGGGCCCGCGCAGCAGGCACAGCGCCAGGAAGCAGAGCGCCGTGAGCGCCAGGTCGCCCGGCGAGCCCAGCCAGCCCAGCGGGTCGTCGATGCCGAAGTCGGTGGGGGCGAAGCCGGCCGCCAGCGCCGGGAAGCGGCCCGGCAGGTCGAGCGCGCCCAGCGCGGCGCGTGCCAGCAGCACCAGCGCCGCCCAGCCCAGCGTGCGCGGCCAGCCCGCGGCGAGCCGCCGCCGCAGCCGCAGCGCCAGCAGCAGCAAGCCCACCGCCAGCAGCCCCAGCAGCGCCAGCCCGGCCCACGCCGCACGCTGCGCCTCCAGCCGGTCGGCGGTCGCCGAGGCGCCCAGCGCGCGCACCTCCACGGCCAGCGCGGCGGCGCCCGTGCTCGTGCCCGGGGCGTGGACCTCGGCGCGCGACCACACTTCGTCGGCCGCCGCCTCGGAGGCCGGGCGCTGGCCGGCCGCAGGCGCACCTCGGCCACGCCCAGCGGCGCGAGCCAGCGCTCGGCGAAGGCGGGCCCCACGCCCGGCTGTGCACGCTGCGCCAGGCGCAGCGTGATGCTCAGGAAGCCGATCGAGGCCGGCTGCGGGCCCAGCACCAGCGCCGTGAGCACCGGGCCCTGGTGCAGCGCCAGCGTGCCGTCGCGCCACGAGCCCGTCCACGGGCCCTCGCGGGCCGGAGGGTGGGCCTCCAGCGGCTGGCCTGCCCAGGCACCCTCGCCGGCGGGGTCTTCCCACAGCAGGCCGTCCACGCCGTGGGCGCTGCGCACCTGCTCGAGCGCCGCGAAGCGCTCGCCACGCGTGAG
>JBJTIJ010000209.1:0-2085 GCA_046094945.1 Planctomycetia bacterium
TGTGCTCCGTGCACGGCGCGCAGGTGCGGCAGGCATCCACCATGCAGCCCACGCCCACGCCCGTGGCCGCCATGCCGCTCATCGTCGGCAACCGGCGCCTGGCCGGCTCGCTCATCGGCGGCACGCGCGAGACGCAGGAGATGCTCGACTTCTGCGGCCAGCACCGCATCACCAGCGACGTCGAGGTGATCCCCGTCCACAAGGTCAACGAGGCCTTCGAGCGCACCCTCAAGGCCGACGTGCGCTACCGCTTCGTGCTCGACCTGTCCACCCTGCCGGCGGCCTGACCTTCGCCGCCCCGCGCGGCGGGCGCAGCCGTCCGCCTCGAGCTGGGCCTGCCTTGCAGCCGCTGGCTCCCCGGCGACCACTGCGTCGCACGCCCGTGCCCACGAAGCCTGCTCGGCGCGACGCCCCGCCCGCGCTACGCTCGCGCCGCGCATGCCGCAGCTCCTCCCCCTGCTGCCCTTCATCCTGCTGGGGGCCGGGCTCTACGCCTCGGTGGGCCACGGCGGGGCCACGATCTACCTCGCCATCCTCACGCTGGCGGGCGTGCCCACCGGCCCGCTGGCCACCACGGTGCTGGCGCTCAACATCCGGGCCGCCGCCATCGGATTCCAGGCCTTCGCGCGCGCCGGCCACCTGCGCCGCGACCTGCTGCTGCCCCTCGTGCTGGCCAGCGTGCCCATGGCCTACCTCGGCGGCCGCGTGCCCCTCTCCGGGCCCGTGCCGGCCTGGCTGCTGGCCGGCGCGCTGGCGCTGGGCGGCCTGCGCCTGCTGCTGCTGCCCGAGCCGCGCCGTGCGCCGGGCCCGCCCGCCCGTGCCAAGGTGCCGGCCTGCGTGCTGCTGGGCGCCGCGCTGGGCTTCCTCGCCGGCGCCACCGGCATCGGCGGCGGCATCTTCCTCTCGCCCCTGCTGTTCCTGCTGGGCTGGGCCACGCTCAAGGAGGCGGCGGCCGTCGCCAGCGCCTTCATCGTGCTCAACTCCGCCTCGGGCCTCGCCGCGCGCCTGCCACGCCAGCCCCTCGACCTCGACGCCCTGCTGTGGCTGGGCGCCGCCGTCCTCATGGGCGCACTGGCCGGCTCAGCCCTCGGCGCCCGCCGCCTGCCCCCTCGGGCCCTCCAGCTGCTGCTGGGCGTCGTGCTGCTGGTGGCGGCCGTGCGCGCGGTGCAGTGAGCCCGCGCAGCAGGCGCTGTCCACCCCGAGGCCCGGCTCAGGGCCCCGGCCTGGCACGCACCCACGCACGTGCGCTGCGGCCCATCCTGCGCGCCTTCCAGTCGCGCCAGGCCGCCCACTCCAGCCGGGCCCGGCGCACGTGCAGGCGGAAGAGCAGCGACTGGAGCCGGTACCAGCCCCTGCGCTGCTGGCCCGCCAGCGCCTCGGGGAAGTAGCGCTCGAGCAGCACCCAGCGATTGCGGGCCGTGTAGTAGGCCACCAGCGGGCTCCCCCGGCCAGTGCTCAGCGAGCCCTCGTGGAACACGCTCACCGCAGGGCACGCGCTGATGAGCCAGCCCCTGCGCTGCAGCTCCAGGCTCAGCGCCACGTCCTCGTAGTAGAGGAAGTAGTCCTCCGGCACGAAGCCCACCTGCTGCAGCACCTCCGTGCGCCCGAACAGCGCGCAGCCCGTGACCCAGGCACGCGGATGCTGCTCGACCTGCACCGGGTCGGCCAGGGCCTCGACGCTGAAGTCCTCCGCACGCAGGCCACCGCCGCACAGCACGCGGCCCCCAGCACTGCGCACGCACGCGCCCCACGCCCCCACCTCAGGCCGTGCCTGCGCCGCGCGCACGAGGTCGGCGCTGCTGCCCTGCTCGAGCAGCGTGTCGTTGTTCAGCACCCACGCATAGGGCACCCCATGCCTCGCCAGCATGCGCAGCCCGACGTTGTTGCCGCCCCCGTAGCCGAGGTTCCCCTCCACCGGCACCACGCCCCCCGTGCCCGCCGGCGGCAGGCTCGCCTCCGGCCCCTCCAGCACCTGGTGCGGCACCCCCGCCTCGCCCAGCAACGCCAGCACGCCCGGCAGCGTCTCCCCAGCCTCCTGCTCGATCCACAGGATCGTGCTGCTGGCCCTCTCGCGCGCCCTGAGCC
>JBJTIJ010000210.1:0-1279 GCA_046094945.1 Planctomycetia bacterium
GGTCAGCCGGTGTCACGCGGGCGGTGCGTGCGCCAGGCCGCCTTCCCGGGGCGCCGGGCGCGCCTAGATCGGCTCGCCACAAGGACTTCTGCAGCTTGCTCCCCCGGTTCTCCACAGGTCACCCGGTGTCACGGCCCGAAACATACGCAAAACCTAACAACGCAACCCGTTGTGGGGCAAGGGCTTGGCGCGTGCGTGTCAGGCGTGATTTTGTGGTTGGCACGAGGTGTCACGAGGTGTAAAGTCTGGGCATCGGAGCGCCGACCCGGCCCATGCGTCCCTTCACCGGCCACCGCGACCACCGCCTCGACGGCAAGGACCGCGTCGTGATCCCGGCCGTGTTCGCCGAGGCGATCCAGAAGCACAGCGAGGGCCGCCTCTACCTCGTGCCCACCGAGGACAAGCTGTGCATCGAGGCCTATCCCGCCAGCGTGTACGCGGAGATGGCGCGCGAGCAGGTGCCCAACCGCTTCGAGGGCGATCCCACGCGCAAGCGCCGCTTCTTCGAGCGCGCCGAGGAAGTCGAGCTCAAGGGCCCGGGCCGCATCACGCTGCCGCGGCGCTTCTTCAGCACCTTCTAACCCGCGCGCGTCGTGAGCAGCGCGGGGCGGACCACGTCCCTGGAGCTCTGGGACCCAGAGCGCTGGGAGAAGCACGTGGGCGATGGCGACACGGTCGGCGAGCCGACCGATCCCGAGCCCACGGGCTAGGCCGGCATGTGCCCGGCCGCTGACGATCTTTCCCAACTCCATCGACCGGTCCTGCTCGCCGAGGTGCTCGCGCACCTCGAGGGGCAGGGCTTGCAAGTCCCCGGCGCCGTCGTGGTGGACGGCACGGTGGGCCTCGGCGGACACGCCGAGGCCGTGCTCGTGACCTTCCCGCACGCGCGGCTGCTGGGCATGGACCGCGATCCGGAAGCGCTGGCGCTGGCCGGGCAGCGGCTGGCCCGCTTCGGCGAGCGCGTGCGCCTGGTGCATGGCTCCTATGCCACGCTCGCGGCGGCCCTGGCGGAGGCGGGCTGGCCCGCCCCGCAGGCCGTGCTGCTGGACCTGGGCGTGTCCTCGCTGCAGCTGGACCGCGCGGCGCGCGGCTTCTCGTTCCGGGGCGGGCAGGCGCTGCCCGACATGCGCTTCGACGCGCAGGGCAGCGAGGCCACGGCGGCCGACCTCGTCAACCACGCCAGCGAGCAGGACCTCGCCGCCGTACTCGAAGAGCACGCGCGCGAGGTGCGGGCGCGGGCCGTGGCGCGCGCCATCGTGCGCGGCCGGCCCTTCCAGGG
>JBJTIJ010000211.1:0-2215 GCA_046094945.1 Planctomycetia bacterium
GCGCCGCGGCGCCCAGCAGGTCGGCCTGCATGCCCAGCAGGTTGCGGTCGCGGCAGCAGTAGTGCAGCACGGGCGGGATGCCCACCTCGCGCTGCATGAGCGCGCCCAGCGCATCGAGCCCGCGCTGGGCCTCGCGGCCCGCGGGCGTTCCGGGGGCTGCGCGGCGCACGGCCTCCAGCCGCACGCGGGCCTCGGCACGCAGGCCGGCGCGCGCCAGGGCCAGCGCGGCGTCGAGCGCGGCCTCGTCCGCGGAGGAGACGGGGGAAGAGGCGGACGGTGCCGCCGTGTCCCCGGCCAGCACGCCCTGCGGGGCCACGGAGGCCGACAGGCCGCCGGGCATGGGCGGCGGCAGCGGGAAGGCGGCGAGGGCGCGGCGCGGCGGCAGGCTGCGCGGCGGCAGGCTGCTCGGCTGCGGCACGCTGCGCGGCGCAGGCGCGGCCACGCCGGCCAGCGAGCCCGTGGGGGCCGGCGCGTGCTCCTCGGCCAGCGGGCGGTCGCCGGGGCGCGCACCGTCGGCGTAGCGCATGCGCAGGCCCGAGATGCGCGCGGCGGGCGCGGCCGGCGGCGGGCTGGCCTGCGCCGCGAGCACCTGCGCGCGCGGTGCGGGCGTCACGGCGGCGGGCGCGCGCACGCGAGGTGCGGGCAGTGCAGGTGCCGGCAGGGCAGGTGCGGGCTGCGACGGGACGGCCACGGCCGGCCGGGCCTTGAGCTCGGCCTCGGCGCGCGCCAGCAGGGCGAGGAAGTCGCCCACGTCGATGCGGCCGTCGTGGCCGGCCACCCAGCGGCCCTCGGGCGTCACGAAGCCCAGCATGGGCAGCATCGAGGCGTAGGGCAGGTGCTCGCGGCGCAGGGCCAGCACGAAGGGCTCCTGGCGGTCGGCGTCGGCGGCCCAGCCCACCGCCACGCGCGCGAGGCGCGCGCGCACGGCCGCCGCGGGCAGCACCTGCTCGACCAGCTCGCGGCAGCCGCTGCAGGCCTCGCGCCCCAGGTCGAGGAACACCAGCCGGCCGCTGCGGCGCGCGGCCGCGGAGGCCTCGGCCCACGTGGCGTGCCAGGCCAGCGTGCCGCGATCGTCGAAGTGCGGGTGCGGCGCGCCCGCGCCGGCCGTGCGCGGGCCCGCGAGCGCGGCGCCGCCAGGCAGCACGAGCAGCACGAGCAGCATGGGCAGCACGAGCAGCAGCGGCCGGCGCGCCGGCCGCCGCCACGCCAGCGCGCCGGGTACTGCCTGCATGCGCCGCATGGGCTCTCCGCGGGCGCCGCAGGTGCGCGGCCAGCCCCTGTCCCTAGGTCGGACCGGGGTGCGCGGCGCTTCAGGCGCCGGCGCCAGGCGAACAGCGCGGCAACAGGCCTAGAACAGCGGCAGCCACATCGAGCCGGCCAGGCTCTTGCGTGCCTGCACGGCCAGCGGCATGCGCTCGGCCTCGCTGGCCTCGGCCAGGCGCCGGGCGTGGTAGACGGCCGCGCCGCCGCGGTCGGCCTCGCGCGCCAGCGGCGTGCCGGGCAGCGAGCGGCTCACGCGGCGCAGCTCGTCGCGCGCGCGGTCGAACTGGCCCTGCCGGAGCAGGTCGTAGGCCTGCGCGAGGGCCTGGCGCGCCTCGGCCTCGCTCATCGTCACGGGCGCGCTGGCTGCCGGGTCGGGCGCGGCCAGCGGGCTGGGCGCCGGCAGGCCCTCGGCCGAGGCCGTCACGGGCGCCGCGGGCAGCGGCGCCGGCGCGCTCCACTCCTGCGCCTCGGGATCGGCCACCGGGCCGCCCGAGCGCACGGCGTCAGGAGACGCCCCGGCGGCCGGCGCCGGCGGCTCGATCACCACCACGGTGGGCACGCTGGGAGGCGGGGGCGTAGCCGCGCTGGGCAGCACGGGCACCTGCGCCAGCACGGGCGCGCCGCCCAGCGCGTCCTGCGGCGTGGGCCAGGCGTCGGCGGCCTGCGACCACTGCGTCTCGCCGAACTCGTTGACGAAGGACACGCGCGCCAGCGCCGGGCCGCTGGCCGAGCGCAGCACCGCGGTGCGGCGCGGCTGCATGCGCGCGGCCACCTCGATGTCGGCGAGGAACTCCTGCGTGGTGCGCGGGCCCGAGAAGCCGTGCACCCAGCCGAGGTCGGGCGTGAGGAAGCCCGCCAGCGGCATGAGCACCGCCCCGGGCAGGTTGGCGCGCATGGCCGCGTCCAGCCGGCTGCTCTCGGGGCTGAGGATGTCGTAGACGTAGGCCACGGC
>JBJTIJ010000212.1:0-2319 GCA_046094945.1 Planctomycetia bacterium
CTCCCGCCTCGGCCCCCCAGCACCCTCGCCACCACCTTCCCGCTCAAGCACCCGCCTCCCGAGCACCCGCCTCCCGGCACCCCGTGCCGGATTCCGGGTGCCCGGATAACGGGTGCCTGACCCACTTCCACCGCTGGTCACCCGCACCCGCGCCAGCGTCCGCGGCGGCACACGCCCCGCACTCGCCCGGCCCCCGCTCGCCAAGCCGTGGCCCGTCCGGCGCATCGCGACCCCAGCCAAGGCCCTGGCCCCCGCGGCGTGCCGGGCCTGCGAAGGGCTCCCGGGACCAGGCCGCGCGCGGTGGTGGAAGTGGGTCAGGCACCCGCTATCCGGCCGCGCGCGGTGGTGGAAGTGGGTCAGGCACCCGCTATCCACCCGCGGTCCGGAGCCCGCGGTCCGGGCGGCCGCGGAGCGATCGGCCGCGGGCCCCTGGTGCAGTGCCGAGGGCCTACCGAGGCCATTTCTGGCCTCCGCAGGGCCTGGGGCGGCCGGGGCCGCCGGGGCTAGCCGCCCACCTGCTGGCGCACGAAGTCGGGCCACACCACGGTGAGCAGGTGCTGGAGCGCGCCGCCGTCGAGCACGGTGACGGCCCCGCCCAGCGCGAGGTAGGGACCGAAGGGCAGGTAGCGGTTCGAGAGCGCGAAGTAGTCGAACCAGTCGCGCGCCTCCTCGTCCAGCGCGAGCAGGCGCAGCTGCGCCCGGCCGTCGGGCCGCACGCTGAGCTCGGCCTCCCCGCGCCAGGTGACGTCGGCGTCCAGCAGCACCCGGTTCTTGGCCAGCGTGACCTCGACGCGCACCTTGCCCGGCTGCCAGGCCGGCTGGCCCGGCGCCGGGGCGGCCAGCACCAGCAGGTGGTCGGGCGGCGCCTCGCCGGCGCCCGCCCCGGCCGGGGCCTGCTCGGTCCAGGCGCTGGCGGCCGTGCCCACGAGGGCCTTGCCCGCGCGCAGCTCGAGCGCCAGCGGCTTGGGCTGGCGGCGGCGCAGCAGCAGCACCACCCCGTGCACCACGCTGCCCAGCAGGCAGGCCAGCACAAGCGCGTAGAAGACGCCCACCGGGCCGGTGAAGGCGCCCACGAGGGCCAGCAGCTTGGCGTCGCCGCCCCCCATGGCCTCCTTCTTGAACACCCAGCGGCCCAGCAGCTGCACCGCCCCGATCACCAGCCAGCCGGCCAGCACGCCGGCGCCGGCGTGCAGCACCTTGCCCAGGCCCGGCTTGAGGCCCTCCACCCAGTCGCCCGGGTGCAGGCTGGTCACCACTGCCAGCACCAGCCCCAGCACGATGCCCGGCTTGGTGATGGCGTCCGGGATCAGCCGGTGGTCGATGTCGATGAAGGTGACGGCCACCAGCGCCGCCATCAGCAGCTGCACCGAGACGGCGTCGGGCCAGGCCGGGTAGCGCCAGGCCGCCAGCACGAAGAGCAGGCCGGTGAGGGCCTCCACGCCCGGGTAGCGGGCCGAGATGGGCGCCCGGCAGCCGCGGCAGCGGGCCCGCAGCAGCAGCCACGACAGGATGGGCAGGTTGTCGAACCAGCGGATCGCCCGGTCGCAGCGCGGGCAGTGCGAGCCCGGCACGGCCAGGTTCTCGCCCCGCGGCAGGCGCCAGATGACCACGTTGAGGAACGAGCCCACGCAGGCCCCCGCCAGCCCCGAGACCACCAGCCAGAACCCGGGCGGGATCCCGCCCGGCCCGCCGCCTCGCCGTCCCGGTCCAGCCCGCCATCGGCGCGGGCCGTGTAGGCGGCCCCGCAGCGGGCGCAGGCCAGCCCGCCCGACGGCAGCCGCTCGCCGCAGTCGCAGGCGTGGCCCACGCGCCGGGCCGGGGTGCCCATCACCAGCGCCCGGGGCGGCACGTCGCGCGTCACCACCGCGCCGGCGGCCACGAAGCAGGCCTCGCCCAGCGTCACGCCGCACACGATGGTGGCGTTGCAGCCGATCGTGGCCCGCGCGCCCACCCGGGTGGGCGCGAACTCGCCGCGGCGCGAGACGTGCGCGCGCGGGTTGCGCACGTTGGTGAAGGCCGCGTGCGGCCCCACGAACACCTCGTCGCCCAGCGTGACGCCCTCGTACACCGAGACGTGGTTCTGGATCTTGCAGCCGGCCCCGATCACCACGCCCGGGCCCACGTAGCCGCCCTGGCCCAGCGAGGTGCCCGCGCCGATGCGCGCGCCGGTGCAGACGTGGGCGAAGTGCCAGATGCGGGCGCCTGCGTGGGCTCCTTCCTCAACGTGGTCATCTGGCGCCTGCCGCGGGGCGAGAACCTGGCCGTGCCGGGCTCGCACTGCCCGCGCTGCGACCGGGCGATCCGCTGGTTCGACAACCT
>JBJTIJ010000213.1:0-28954 GCA_046094945.1 Planctomycetia bacterium
GCAGCGGGGCGGGGGCGCGCAACGAGTCCGGGGGTGGAGCAGGCGGGCTCGCGGCCCGGTGGAGAGGCTGCGCACCGGGGCGCGGCAGGTCGTGGAGGCGTGTGCCGCACGGCGACGGGACCGAGGACCCGCTGGCGCGCGTGGCCGGGCACCGGGGCAGGCCGTGCTGGCGCGGCGGGCAGGCGGGCGCATCATGTCGGCATGGCCGCGCGCCCGCCTCGACGCCTGACGCACCTCGATGCGCGCGGCACGGCGCGCATGGTGGACGTGAGCGCGAAGGCCCCCACGCTGCGGCGTGCGCTGGCCGAGGCCTGCGTGCGGCTGGCCCCGGCCACGCTGCGCCTGCTGCGCGCCGGGCGCGTGGGCAAGGGGGATGCGTGGGCCGTGGCGCGCCTGGCCGGCATCCAGGCGGGAAAGCGCTGCAGCGAGTGGATCCCGCTGTGCCATCCCGTGCGGCTGGACCGGCTCGTGGTGGAGGTGGCGCCGCAGGGCCGGGATCGCGTGCGCATCGAGGCCGAGGCGGTGGCCCTCGACCGCACGGGCGTCGAGATGGAGGCGCTGGTGGCGGCGGCGGCCGCGGCGCTGGCGCTCTACGACATGGTCAAGGGCGTGGACCGCGGCGCGCAGGTGGAGCACGTGCGCCTGCTGCGCAAGGAAGGCGGCCGCTCGGGCACGTGGACGCGGCGCGGGAGGCGCAACCTGTCGTGAGGACTCCGGGCGTGAACGTGGCGGTGGTGGGGGCAACCGGCGTGGTGGGCCGCGAGTTCCTGCGCGTGCTGGCGCAGCGCGGCTTCCCCGTGGCGCGCCTGCGCCTGATGGCCTCAGCGCGCAGCGCGGGGCAGCGGCTGGCGTGGGGCGGGACCGAGCACGTGGTGGAGGACCTCGCGGAGGCCTCCTTCGCAGGCGTGGACCTGGCACTGTTCTCGGCCGGCAGCGGCCCGGCGCGCGAGCATGCCCCGCGGGCGGCGCGCGAGGGTGCGCTGGTGGTGGACAACAGCAGTGCCTTCCGCATGGACCCGGAGGTGCCGCTGGTGGTGCCGCAGGTGAACCCCGATGCTGCACGTGCGCACCGCGGGATCGTGGCCAACCCCAACTGCAGCACCATCCTGATGCTGATGGCGGTGGCGCCGCTGGACCGGCAGGTGCCGGTGCGGCGCATCGTGGTGAGCACCTACCAGGCCGTGTCGGGATCGGGCGAGGCTGGCCTGCAGGAGCTGGAGCGGCAGGTGCAGGAGGAGGCGCGCGGGCTGCCGCCCAGCGTGCGCACCTACCCGCGCCCCATCCACCGCAACGCCCTGCCCTTCGTGCAGGCCTTTGCCGAGGACGGCCTGACCACCGAGGAGTGGAAGATGGTGCGCGAGACGCAGCGCATCCTCGCGCGGCCGCAGCTGGCCGTGACAGCCACCTGCGTGCGCATCCCGGTGCGGCGCGCGCACAGCGAGGCCATCAACCTGGAGTTCGCGCGCCCGGTGGACCCGGCACAGGCCCGGGCCTGGCTGGCCGCGGCCCCGGGCGTGCGCGTGGTGGACGACCCTGCGCGCCTGGAGTTCCCCACGCCGCGCGATGCCGAGGAGCAGGACGACGTGCTGGTAGGCCGCATCCGCAAGGACCCCAGCCACCCCTGCGGGCTGGACCTGTGGTGCACCGGCGACCAGGTGCGCAAGGGGGCAGCGCTCAACGCCGTGGAGATCGCCGAGCTGCTGCTGGGCCTGCCCGGCCGGCCGCCCGCCCGGCCGTGATGGCGTCCGGGGGGCGTTGCTTGACCCTCCCGGGGGCCGTCCCTACCCTTGCCGGGCCGGAGGGTGGCCGCGTGCCGCCGCCCTCCTCCCGGGCCAGGACGCCATGGACCACCGCGAGCTCAAGCGCCTCGTCCAGCTGATGAACGAGAACGGGCTCGTCGAGCTCGAGATCGAGCAGGAAGGCTCGCGCATCAGCCTGCGCAAGACCGGGGCCTACGCCTCGGCCCCGGTGCTGCTGCAGGGCGGCGCCGCGCCGGCCCCGGCCATGCCGGCGGCCGCGCCCGCGGGCGCGCTGCCGCCCGCCGCCGAGGGCCCCACGGCGCCGCCGGCCGGCACCAAGGACCTGCTCTCGCCCATGGTGGGCACCTTCTACCGGCGGCCCAGCCCCGAGGCCGCGCCCTTCGTGCAGGTGGGCGACCGCGTCACGAAGGACACGGTGGTGTGCATCGTCGAGGCGATGAAGCTCAACAACGAGATCAAGGCCGAGCTGGACGGCGAGGTGCTGGAGATCCTGGTGGAGGACGGCCACCCGGTGGAGTTCGACCAGCCGCTGTTCCGCATCCGCGTGGCCTAGCCCGCCGTGTTCAAGCGCGTCCTCATCGCCAACCGGGGCGAGATCGCCCTGCGCGTGATCCGCGCCTGCCGCGAGCTGGGCATCGAGACGGTGGCGGTCTACTCGAAGGCCGATGCCGGGGCCTGGTACCTCGACCTCGCCGACGAGGCCGTGTGCATCGGGCCGGGGCCCAGCAGCGAGTCCTACCTGAGCATCCCGCGCATCATCTCGGCCGCCGAGATCGCCAACGTGGACGCGGTGCACCCGGGCTACGGCTTCCTCTCCGAGAACGCGCACTTCGCCGAGGTGTGCCGCGCCAGCAACATCGAGTTCATCGGGCCCACCGTGGACGCCATCGAGCGCGTGGGCGACAAGGCGCAGGCCAAGGCGGCCGCCAAGGCCTGCGGCATCCCCTGCGTGGACGGCAGCGACGGCCCGGTGAACGACGACGCGCAGGCCCTCGAGGTGGCGCGCCGCGTGGGCTACCCCGTGCTGATCAAGGCGGTGAGCGGCGGCGGCGGGCGCGGCATGCGCGTGGCGCACAACGACATCTCGCTGGTGAGCGGCATGGCCACGGCCCGCAGCGAGGCCGAGGCGGCCTTCGGCGACTCGAGCGTCTACATCGAGAAGTACATCCAGAACCCGCGCCACGTCGAGATCCAGGTGCTGGGCGACCGCAAGGGCAACGTGGTGCACCTGGGCGAGCGCGACTGCAGCGTGCAGCGCCGCCACCAGAAGGTGATCGAGGAGAGCCCCAGCCCGGCCGTGGGCCCCAAGCTGCGCAAGCGCATGGGCGCGGCGGCCGTCAAGCTGGCCAAGAGCGTGGGCTACCACACCGCCGGCACGGTCGAGTTCCTGGTCGAGGGCGAGGACTTCTACTTCATCGAGGTCAACGCCCGCATCCAGGTGGAGCACTGCGTCACCGAGCTGGTGACGGGCCTGGACCTGATCAAGGAGCAGGTCCGGCTGGCGGCGGGCGAGCTGCTGGGCTACGGGCAGGACGACGTGCGCCAGCAGGGCCACGCCATCGAGGTGCGCATCTGCGCCGAGGATCCCGACCGCGGCTTCGCCCCCTCGCCGGGCACGGTCACGGGCTGGCGCGTGCCCGGCGGCCCCGGCGTGCGCATGGACAGCCACATGGAGCCCGGGGCGCGCATCCCGCCCAACTACGACAGCATGATCGGCAAGCTGCTGGTGCACGCCGAGGACCGCCCGCGCGCCATCGCGCGCATGCGCCGGGCGCTGGACGAGCTGCACGTCGAGGGCGTGCGCACCACGGTGGGACTGCACCGGCGCATCCTGTCCAACGCCCACTTCGAGAAGGGCGACTACAGCACCAAGTTCCTCGACAGCCTGCTGGCCACCGGCCTGGGCGCCTAGCCGGCGCGATGGCGCGCAGGACGGCCGCGCCCCGCCCGGCCGGCGCACGCGCGGGCCGCGGCGCGCCCCGGCGTGCGTGGGTGGCCGTGGCCGGGACGCGGCCCAACCTCGTCAAGCTGGCGCCGCTGGTGGCCGCGGCGGCCGCCGCCGGGCGCGTGCTGCGCTGGGTGCACACGGGCCAGCACGTGGACCCGGCGATGGCCCGCGCCCTGTGGCGCGAGCTGGGCCTGCCCGCGCCCGCGGCCGTGCTCGAGCACGTGCCGCCCGGCCCGCGCCGGGCCGAGCGCATGGCGGCGGCGCTCGTGCCCGTGCTGGCTGCACTGGAGCCCGCGCTCGTGGTCGTGGTGGGGGACGTGGACAGCACCGTGGCCGGCGCGCTGGCGGCACGCCGGCTGCAGCTGCCGCTGGCGCACGTGGAGGCCGGCCTGCGCAGCGGCGAGCGCGGCCTGCCCGAGGAGCGCAACCGCCGGCGCGTGGACCGACTGGCCGGCCTGCTGCATGCCAGCGAGCCCTCGGCGGTGGCCCACCTGCGCCGCGAGGGCGCGGCCGCCGCGCGCATCCCCCTCGCCGGCAACGTGGTGGCCGACGCGCTGGCCGCGGTGCGCCGCACGCTGCCGGCCCGGCCGCGCGGCGTGGGCGGCCCGCTCGTGCCGGGCGGCTACGGCGTGGTGACGCTGCACCGGGCCGCTGCCGTGGACACGCCGGCGCGCCTGGCGCGCACGGTGGCCGTGCTGTGCCGGCTGGCCCGCGACCTCCCGTGGGTGTTCCCGGTGCACCCGCGCACGGCGCGCGCGCTGGGCGCGCCGGCCCGCCGGGCACTGGCGCGCGCGGGCGTGCGGCAGGTGGCCCCGCTGGGGCACCGTGACTTCCTCGCCCTGCTGCGCGACGCGGCCGTGGTGGTGACCGACAGCGGGGGCGTGCCGGTGGAGGCCTCGCTGCTGGGCGTCCCCTGCGTGACGCTGCGCGCGCGCTACGAGCACCGGCTCACGCTCACGCACGGCACCAACCGCCTGTGCGGCGCCGATGCGCGGCGCCTGCCGGCCGCCGTGGCACGCGCCCTGGCGCGGCCCGCGGGCGGCGCGCGCCGGCCCCGCCCGCGGCCCGACGCGTGGGACGGCCGGGCGGCGGGCCGCATCGTGGCGCACTGGCTCAGGGCGGGCATGTAAAACGAAGTATGACGTAGAGTGGAATCGCAAGTCGTTGTGCCACAACGACTTGCGTCATCGACCGGGGAAAATCTGCCATGCGGGGTGGCGCAGGTCCTACCTTGGGGCACCACGGCAGGAGGCCTCATGGCCAAGTATTTCGTCACCGGCGGTGCCGGCTTCATTGGCAGCCATCTCGTGGACCGGCTGGTCGCCAGCGGGGACAGGGTCGTTGTCTTCGACAACCTCTCCTCGGGGCACAAGCGCAACATCCAGGACCACAAGAAGGACGACGTGCGCCTCGTGGAGGGCGACGTGCGCGAGCACAAGGAGGTGCTGCGCGCCGCCAAGGGCTGCGACTTCGCCCTGCACCTGGCCGGCATCCCCAGCGTGGCGCAGTCGGTGCGCGCGCCGGAAGACACGCTCAACGTGGCCTTCCAGGGCACGCTCAACGTGCTCTCGGCGGCGCGCGAGCACCGCATGCGGCGCGTGGTGTACGCCTCGTCGTGCTCTGTGTACGGCGAGAGCCCCGTGCTGCCCAAGGAAGAGAGCATGCTGCCCACGCCCTACAGCCCGCACGGGGCGGCGGCGCTGTGCGGCGAGGAGCTGATGCGGGTCTTCTACACGACCTACCGGCTCGAGACCGTCTCGCTGCGCCTGTTCAACGTCTACGGCCCGCGCCAGCCGTGGGAGACGCCCGACTGCGCGGTGATCCCGCGCTTCTGCGCGCGCCTCCTGCAGGAGGAGCCGGCCGTGATCTACGGCGACGGCAAGCAGTCGCGCGACTTCGTGCACGTCAGCGACGTGGTGGAGGCCTTCCACCTCGCCTGCACGGCGCCCAAGGCCGAGGGCGAGGCCTTCAACGTGGCCGCCGGCGCGCGCCTGTCCATCCAGGGCCTGCTGTCGCTGTTCGGCACCATCCTCGAGCGCGAGTTCGTGCCGAAGTACGAGGACGCGCGCCCGGCCGACGTGCGCCACAGCCTGGCCGAGACGCAGAAGGCGCAGGAAGTGCTGGGCTTCCGCCCGCGCGTGCCGGTGGGCGAGGGCGTCATCAAGTGCCTGCTGTGGTACCGCAAGGCACTGGGCAAGAGCGTGAAGCTGGTGCGCGCCTCGGGCGCCGCCAACCAGCCCAGCTAGGGCTGCGCGCCGGCACGGCGCCTCCGCCGTAGGCTGGTGCCATGACCTCACGCCCGTTGCTGCTGCTGGCGGCGCTCGGCCTGCTGGCCCTGCCCACGTGGCTGGGGCTGGCGCGGGGCGGCGAGGAGCCCGCGCCCGCACCGCAGCCGGTGGCACCGGCCGCGGCCCCTGCCGTGGGGGCCGCAGGCGCCTTTGCCGGCAGCGAGGCCTGCGCCGGCTGCCATGGCGAGGTGCATGCCAGGTGGGCGGCCTCGACGCACGCGCTCACCGTGCGGCCGGCCCGCGCCGACAGCATGGCGCCCGAGGCGCTGGCCGGGCTGGAGGTGGAGCACGGGCCGGGCCGCACGCGCTTCGTGCGCGAGGGCGAGGCCTTCTGGGCCCGGACGCTGGGCCCCGACGGCCAGCCGGCACGCTTCCCCGTGACGCACGTGGTGGGGCGCACGCGCATCGAGATGCTGCTCACGCGCCTGCCCGACGGGCGCCGGCAGGTGCTGCCGGCGATGCGCGAGCACGGCACGGGCACGTGGTTCGACTACACGGCCCTCTACTTCGCGGGGCCGGGCGGCGACCGCGCCGTGCCGCCGGCGGTGGCGCCCGGCGAGCCCTCGTTCTGGACTGGCCCGGTGCGCTCGTGGGACGCACAGTGCTCGCGTTGCCACCTCTCGGGCCGCGAGGCGGTGGCCGAGCCCAGCGTGGGCGCCGAGCGCACGCGCCAGCGCGCCTGGGGCCTGGACTGCGAGTCCTGCCACGGCCCGGGCGCGGCGCACGTGCGCCACCACGAGGGCACGGCCGAGGGACCGGACCCCGTGCTGCGCCTGCGCACGCTCTCGCGGCGCGAGCAGGTGGACACCTGCCTCGCCTGCCACATGGAGGCCGAGGAGATCGCGCCCGGCTGGCAGCCCGGGCGCGGCGTGGACCTGCTCGAGCACCTCGACCCCAGCCTGCTGGACGATCCCGACCGCGTGGACCCGGCTGGCCGGCCGCTGGAGCTGGTCTACGCGGGCGTGTCGTTCTGGAGCAGCCGCTGCGCCCAGCAGGGCGAGCTCACCTGCCAGTCGTGCCACGACCCCCACGGCGGCGAGCACCGCGGCGCGATGCGCGGGCCGCCACGCGACGATGCCCAGTGTGCCTCCTGCCACGGCGCGATCGTGGCGCAGGGCGCGGCCCACAGCCACCATCCCGCCGGCGCGGGCGGCGTGCGCTGCGTGGACTGCCACATGCCCCTGCTCACGGTGGAGCGCGGCCACGGCGCGGTCACCGACCACACCATCGGCGTGCCGCGCCCGGGCCTCGTGAGCGACCGCGTGGCGCAGGACGCCTGCACCTGGTGCCACGCCGGCGGCCGCGGCGCGCCGCCGGGCGCACCGCCGCTCTCGGAGCAGGGGGTGCGCACGGCCCACGGGCGCTGGTGGCCGCAGGCACGGCCGGCGCCGGCCTGGCTGGAGGCGATCGCCGCGGCGCGACGCCGCGCCTTCGACGGCCCCAGCCGCCTGCTGGCGCTGCTGGCCGACCGCGAGGCGCCGCGCCTGGCGCGCGCCACGGCGCCCACGCTGCTGGCGCGCTACGCACGCGAGGCCGGGCAGCCCGTGCTGGCCTACGCGCAGGACCCCGACAGCCTCGTGCGCCGGCGCGTGGCGCCGTTGCTGGCATCCGACCCGCGGCCCGAGGCGTGGGCTGCGCTCGGCACGCTGCTGGGCGACGCCAGCGCGCCGGTGCGCGCTGCGGCCAGCCGCGCCGCGCTGGGCGCGGCGGCCCGGCTGCAGCCGGACGCCGCCCTGCTGGCGCGCGTGCGCGCCGAGCTGGCTGCGCAGGCGGCGGCGGTGCCCGACGACGACTTGCGCTGGGCGCGGCTGGCCGACGCCTGTGCGCTGGCCGGCGATGCCGCAGGCGAGCGCGAGGCCGTGGAGCGCTGGGCCCTGCTCGATCCCGGCAATGCCCAGGTGGAGGCCCGGCGCGCGCGCCTCGCGCTGCCGCCTGCGGGCCTGCCCGGGCCACGCTAGTGGGCTGCGCTAGCGCGCGGCGAGCACGCGCCCGACGGCGAACTCGGGCGGCACGGGCGCCTGGCCCAGCAGCAGGCGGGCCGCCAGGCGCCCCAGCGCGAAGGAGACGGTCAGGCCGTGGCCGCCCAGCGCCGCCACGTGGAACAGGCGCGGCTCGCGCGGGTCGGGGCCCAGCAGCAGGTTGCGGTCGGGGCTGAAGCTGCGCTGGCCCACCCAGCGGTAGGCAATGCGGTAGGGCGGCATGCCCGGCTGCAGCGCCCGCACGCGGCCTTCCAGCAGCGCCGGCATGCCAGGGTCGTCGCCGTAGGCCCCGGGCGCGGCGGGCGTCTCGTCGCAGGGGCAGAGCAGCAAGCCGCCCAGCTCGGGCCGGAAGTAGAGGCCGGCCTTCACGTCCCACACGAAGGGCCAGGCGGGGTCGATGCCCGGCAGCGGCTCGGTGATGAACACGTGGCGGTTGGTGGGCGTGAGCGGCAGCCCGCCCAGCTGGCCGGCCCAGGCGCCGGCGGCGTTCACCAGCACCTCGGCGGCGATCTCGCCCTGCGGGGTGCTGACGACGATGCCGCCTTCCGCGCTGCGCCAGCCGCTCACGGGCGAGCGCCAGCGCACCTCCTGGCCCTCGAGGTAGGTGGCCAGCACCTGTGCCACGTCCACGATGCCGTCGTCGGGGCAGTAGAGGCCGCGCCCGCGTGCGATGGGCACCAGCGTGGAGACGTCGGTGTCGCCCAGGCCCAGCAGCACGCTGCCCTGCCGGCGGAAGCCGCCCAGGTCGCCCGAGCGCAGCGCGGCCGCGCCCTCGGTGGCCAGCGGCTGCAGGTCGTGGTGGTCGACCTTCTCGCGCAGCAACGAGGCGTTGCGGCCCGAGGAGTGCACGCCGGCCACGCCCTCGCGCTCCAGCAGCAGCACGTCGCGCACGCCCATGCGGCGCAGGTGGAAGGCGGTGGCCGCCCCGGCCAGGCCTGCGCCCACGATCACGAAGCGTCGCCGTTCCATGCGCCTCCGGGCCGCGGCAGGCTGCCGCAGGTGCCCCCGGCATAGCAGGCCGGGAGCGCGCGCGCCCGTCCTGCGCGCGGCCGCAGGGCGCGGGGGTGCCACGCCCGCCGCACGGCGCCCGCGCCCGGCGGCGTCACAATGCGGGCATGGACCTCGCCACCGCCTCGCTGCTGGCCTGCGCGCTGGGCCTGTGCGCCGGCCTGCCGCTGGTGGGCTGGAGCGCGCGCAGGGCCGCGCGCTGGGGGCTCGTGGACCTGCCGGCGGCCCACAAGGTGCACGCCGCGCCGCTGCCGCGCAGCGGCGGCGTGGGCCTGGCGCTGGCGCTGGCCCTGGCCTGGCTGGGGACGGGCACGCTGTCGGGCGCGCTGCCGCATCCGGCGCTGGCCTTCCCGGCGCTGGGCTTCTTCCTGCTGGGCCTGTGCGACGACCGCTGGCAGCTCGGCGCCCGCACCAAGCTGGCCGTGCAGCTGGCGCTGGCCGTGCTGGCCGTGGCGCTGGGCCTGCGCTGGCAGGGCGCGGGCCTTGGGCCGTGGCCGGCGCTGGGCTTCGGCGCGCTCACGCCGCTGATGAGCGTGCTGTGGGTGGTGGCGGTGGTCACGGTGGTCAACTTCCTCGACGGCATCGACCTGATCACGGCCGCCACGCTGTGCGTGCTGCTGGGCGCAGCCTCGGGTGCTGGCGCCGCCGGCGGCCTGCTGCCAGCGGCGGCGCTGGGCGCGCTGCTGGCCTTCGCCGGCTGGAACGTGACGCCAGCGCGCGTCATGGTGGGCGACGCCGGCACGCACCTGCTGGGCTTCGTGGCCGCGTCCTGCGCCATGCAGGTGCCCGGCACGCAGGTCAGCGGCCTGCCCTGGCCGCTGGCCGGGGCCCTGCTGCTGCCGGGCGTGGTGGACGTGGGCGCGGGCCTCGTCACCAAGCTGCGGCGCGGCATGCCGCTGGGCAACGCGCACCGCGACCATCCCTACCAGCGCCTGCTGCGCATGGGCTGGCCGGCGCCCCGCGTGGCCCTGCGCTACGGCGCGCTGTGCCTGCTGGCGCTGGCCTCGGCAGCGCTGCTGCCCGTGCCCGTGGCCCTGGCGCTGGGGGTGGTGGTGCTGGGCCTGCACCTGGCGCAGGCCGCCCGCGCCCCGCGCGCCCCCGCATCCTTTTTCATGGGCGGGCTGCCCGCCCGTGGAGACGATTGAGCCATGCGCAACTTCGGCTGGGTCACGCCCGGGAAGCTGGCCGGCATGGGCTGGCCCACGCCCGCAGACTGGGCGGAGGTGGCCGGCGCGGGCGTGCGGGCCGTGCTCTCGCTCACCGAGGAGCCGCCCGGCGGCAACCCGGCCGTGCACGGCCTGGCGTGGATGCACGCGCCCATCGTGGACTTCGGCACGCCCGACGAGGCCCTGCTGGAGCGCAGCACGGCCTGGGTGCTGCAGCACCTCGAGGCCGGGCGGCCCGTGGTGGTGCACTGCCATGCCGGCATGGGGCGCACGGGCACCCTGCTGGCGGCCGTGCTGGTCTCGCAGGGCATGGGCGCCGCGCAGGCCATCGCGCACGTGCGCGCGCAGCGGCCCGGCTCGGTGGAGACGCGCGAGCAGGTGGCCGTGGTGCACGGCTGGGCCGAGCGCGTGGCACGCCAGCGGGGGGAGCGCCCGTGACGCGCCTCAAGGTGCTGTTCGCCGGCGCGCGCGGGCGCATGGGCCAGGCCCTGCTGCCGGGCCTGCGGGCCGCGCCCGACCTCGAGGTGGTGGCCACGGTGGAGCGCGGCGACGACCTCGTGGCGCGCGTGCGCGAGTCGGGCGCGCAGGTGGTGGTGGACTTCACGACCGCCTCCGTGGCCGTGGAGAACGCGCGCCGCATCCTTGCCTCGGGCGCGCAGGGCGTGGTGGGCACCACGGGCTTCACGGCCGACGACCTCGACCGCCTCGAGCAGGAGGCGCTGGCCGCGCGCCGCGGCCTGTGCATCGCGCCCAACTTCGCGCTGGGCATGGTGCTGCTGCAGCGCTGCGCCGAGCAGCTGGTGCGCCACTTCCCGCGCGTGGAAGTGATCGAGGCGCACCACGACGCCAAGGCCGATGCGCCCAGCGGCACGGCGCTGCGCACCGCCGAGCGCCTGGCGCGGGCCGGGGCCGCGGCAGGCCCCGGGCCGCGGGACGAGGCGGCGCGCGGCCACGACGTGCAGGGCGTGCACGTCCACAGCGTGCGCCTGCCCGGGCTGGTCGCACGCCAGGACGTGGTGTTCGGCTCCAGCGGCGAGGCGCTGCTGCTGCGCCACGAGGCCCACTCGCGCGAGTGCTACCTGCCCGGCGTGCTGCTGGCCGTGCGCGCCATGCCCGGCCGCGTGGGCCTGGTGCGCGGGCTGGACCCGCTGCTGCCGGGGCTGGCGTGAGCGCGCCCGGGCAGCGCGCCGCGCTGCGGCTGGTGTACGTGGTGGGGGCGGCGGCCGCGGCGCGCCCGGCGCATGTCGAGGCCGTGCTGCAGGGCGGGGCCACGGCGCTGTGGCTGCGCGCGCCCGAGGCCAGCGGGGCCGAGCTGTTCCGCATGGCGCAGGACCTGCTGGCGCGCTGCCGCCGGCACGGCGCGGCGCTGCTGGTGGGCGACCGGGCCGACGTGGCGCTGGCCTGCGGCGCCGACGGCGTGCAGCTGGGCCACCGTGCGCCGCCCCCGGCGCAGGTGAGGCCCTGGTACCGCGGCTGGCTGGGCGTCTCGTGCCACGATGCGCAGCAGCTGGCGGCCGCGCGTGCTGCGGGCGCCGACCACGCCGTGCTCTCGCCCGTGTTCGGCGTGCCCGAGAAGGGAGCGCCGCTGGGCCCGGCGGCCCTCGCACAGCTGGTGGCTGGGGCCGGGCTGCCGGTGGTGGCGCTGGGCGGCATCGAGCCCGGCAACGTGGCCGAGGTGGCCGCCAGCGGGGCCGTGGGCGTGGCCGTGGTGCGCGCGCTGCGCGATGCGCCCCAGCCGGGGGTCGTGGCGCGTGGGCTGCTCGCGGCCATGACGCGCGCGTGAACGCGCGCGGCGAGCCTGCCGGCATGCGCGTGCGCCTGCGCCCTGCCCTGGCTGCCCTGTGCGTGCTGGCGGCCGCCTGCCTGCTGGCCAGCTGCCGGCACGTGCCGCTCTCCTCCCTGCTGGTGGAGGGCGGCTCGGCGGCCACGGTGGAGCCCGGGCCCTACGCGGGCGACGGGCGCGTGAGCGCGCTGCTGGCAGGCTGGCCGCAGCTGGTGGCGCGCGCGCAGGAGCGCGTGGCCCTGCTCACGGGCCTGAGCCTCTCCGACGTGCGCGGCGAGGCCTGCCTGTGCGCGCTGGGCGACGAGGGCCGCGAGAGCGAGCTGCGCGTGGTGCTGCGCGAGGGGCGCCGCCAGCCGCGCCTGCGCGTGAACCTCGAGCGCGTGGCCCCGGGCCGCGTCGAGCCCGCCACGGTGCTGGCGCGCGGCATCGTGCTGGGCGTGCTGGAGGTGGCGGCGCTGCGCTCGGGCGTGGCGCTGCCGCCGTGGGCGCTGGCGCTGGCCGCAGGGGCCGCGGCCGGCGACCTGCAGCCGCGGCTGGAGCGCATGCTGGCCGAGGACGTGCTCGCCGGGCGCGAGCCGCTGGCGCGCGTCGATCCCGGCGACCCGGCGCAGGCCGAGAGCACCGGCATGGCCGCGCTGCTGCTGCTGCTGGAGCGCGGGGGGCCCGAGCGCGTGCGCGGGTTCCTGCAGGGGCTCGTGGATGGCGACGAGGCCGCAGGCCTGCTGCAGCGGCTGGCCCGCGAGCATGCCGACCCCTGGCCCGTGGCCCGCGGCTACCTCGACGAGCGCATGGCCGTGGTGGACCTCGCACCCTGGCAGCTGCTGGTGCCGGCCGAGCGCGCCTGGCAGGAGGCCGGCCGGGCTGGCCTGCTGGCCGTGCTGCCGCCCGAGCCGCCCGCCGAGGCGCGCGAGGAACTGCTCGTGCTGGCCGCGGCGGCGGCGCTGGGCGAGGGCGACCTGCGCGCAGCACGCGCGGCGCTGTCGGCGCTGGGACCCGAGGCGGCCGCGCGCCTGCGCGACCCGCGGGCCGCCACCGAGCTGCGCGTGCGCGTGGAGGCCGCGGCAGGTGGCGACCAGGCGCTGGCGCAGCAGCTGGCCGAGGAGCTGGGGCGCGACTACCCGCGCAGCGGCACGCTGGAGCGCCTGCGCGCCGCGCTGCGCCTGCCCGAGGATCCCGCACGTGCACTGCAGGCGCTGGAGGCGCGCGCGGCGGGCGCGGGCCTGGAGGCGCTGGATGTGGCGGAGCTGCGCCGGCTGCTGGACCTGCAGGTCAAGGACCTGCGCCACGGCGCGGCGGCGCGCCTGCTCGAGCGGCTGGGCGAGCGGGCCGCGGCCCCCGAGCTGGCCGGCCTGGCCCTCGTCGTGGCGCGCGAGCAGGGCGAGCCCTCGCGGGAGGCGCTGGCTGCAGCGCGCGAGGCGGTGGCGGCCTGGGCCGCACAGCCCAGCGATGCGGCGCGCGCCGCGCAGGTGGTGGACCGCGGCACGGCCGGTGCCCGGGCCCTCTCCGAGGCGCTGGCCGAGGGCCGGGCTGGCGCGCGTCCCGCCGCGGTGGCCCTGCTGGGCCGCACGGTGGGGGCGCAGGCCGTGGTGCTGCTGGCCACGGCATGGGAGGCGCAGCCCACGCTGCTGCCCGCCGACCTCGACGTGCTGGCGGCCCACGCGCGCGTGGCCGAGCTGGAGGTGTGGGTGCGCGGCCATGCCCAGCAGGCCCTCGAGCGCGCGGGCGGCGAGGAGCAGCTCGCGGCGCTGCGGCTGGACCTCGACGAGGACAGCGCCCGGCGCCTGCCCGACCTGCTCACGCGCCTGCGCTCGCCCGTGTACGCCGAGCGCAGCGCCGCCTTCGACCTGTGCATGCAAGAGGGGCTGGTGCCGCCGCGGCTCGTGGCGCGGGTGCTGGCCGATCCCTCGCCCCTGCTGCGCCGCAGCGCCGCCTTCGTGGCGGGCTCGGCGGGCTTCGAGGCGCTCCTGCGCGCGGCGCTGGACGACCCAGCCTACGCCGTGCGCCAGGAGGCGGCGCAGGGGCTGGGCCAGTGCGCCCGCGCCCCCGAGTCGCTGGCGCGCCTGGAGGCCGCGCTTGCCGGCGACGCCTCCCCCTTCGTGCGCGCCGCGGCGGCGCAGGCCCTGTGGCGCGCGGCGCCGGGCACGCCGGCCTCCGTGGAGGCCCTGCTGGCGGCGCTGGGCGACGAGCACCCGCTGGTGGTGCGCAGCGCGCGCAGCGCACTGGCCGAGGTGCCGCCGCGCAGCCTGGCCCCGCGGGCCCTGGAGGCGCTGGCCCGCGAGGTGGGCGCGGCGCGCCCCCGCGGCCCCATGCTGGAGGCGCTCTTCGCGTGCGTGGAGGCGGCCACCGGCAGCACGGCGGGCTACTATCCGGGCATGCCGGCTCCCGAGCTCCAGCGCGCCCTTGCCCGCCAGCGCCAGCTGTGGGCGGCGGCGTCGCGCGAGAAGGCGCGCTAGGCCCGTGCGCGTCGGTCCGCTGCCCGGGCACAGCGAAGACGAGTGGGTGGCCGCGCTGGCGGCGCGCCTGGCGCCCGGCGGCGTGGCCGGCGTGGGCATCGGGCACGATTGCGCGGCCCTCGACCTGGGCGGGCAGCCGCCCATCGTGGCCACCGACGTGCTGGTGGACGGCGTGCACTTCCGGCTGGCCGAGTGCGGCGGGCGGCGCGCGGCCGGCAAGGCCCTGCGCGTGAACCTCAGCGACCTGGCCGCCGCGGCCAGCATCCCCGTGGCCTGGTTCCTGGGGCTGGTGCTGCCGCAGGACGGCCCCGCGGGCCTGCAGGAGGAGCTGCTGGCAGGCTTTGCCGAGGCCAGCCGCACCTTCGGCGTGCCCTGCGCCGGGGGCGACACCAACGTGGCCGCCGGCCCGCTGACGCTGGCGGTGACGGTGGTGGGCCGGCCGGGCCCGATGGGCATGCTCACGCGCAGCGGCGCGCGCGTGGGCGACGTGCTCAGCGTCACGGGCCCGCTGGGGGGCTCGCTGCTGGGCCGCCACCTCGTGGCCGAGCCGCGCGTGCGCGAGGCGCAGGTGCTGGCGCGGCTGGGACTGCCGCACGCCATGATGGACATCAGCGACGGGCTCTCGCGCGACCTGCCGCGGCTGTGCCTCGCCTCGGGCGTGGGCGCGCGCCTGCACGCGGCACGCGTGCCCGTGCACGCCGACGCCGTGCGCGCGTCCGACGGCCGGCGCTCGGCCCTCGAGCACGCGCTCGACGACGGCGAGGATTTCGAGCTGCTCGTGGCCCACGCGCCGCTGGATGCGGCCCGCGAGCAGGCGCTGGCGGCCGAGGGCGTGCGCCTGCACCCCATCGGCGAGGTGGTTGCGCAGGTCCTGGGCGTGCGCCTGTGCGATGCGCACGGCAGCGTGCCGCTCACGCCGCGCGGCTTCGACCACCTGGCCTAGCCCCGGCGCGCGGCCGCGCCCGCACGGCCCGGGCCCGTGGCGCTCCGCGTAGCATGCGCGCCATGAGCACGGCCCGCCCCCTGCTGGAGCGCCGCTTCCACGCGCCCAGCCTGCTGCACACCCAGCAGCTGGCCGCTGCGCTGGGTGCCTGGCTGCTGCCGCAAGCCGGGCAGGGCGTGGTGCTGGCGCTCGCGGGCGACCTGGGCGCGGGCAAGACCACCTTCGTGCGCGCGCTGGCGCGCGGGGCGGGCCTCTGCGCAGCGGTGCCGGTGCCCAGCCCCACCTTCATCGTGGCGCAGCGCTTCGTGCTGCCGGCCGGCGTGGAGCTGTGCCACGCCGATGCCTACCGGCTGGGCTCGGCCAGCGAGTGGGAGGCCGCGGGCGGGGAGGAGATGCTGGGCCCCGGTCGTCTCACCTGTGTCGAGTGGGCCGAGCGCATCCCCGGCGCGCTGCCCGAGGACCGGCTGGAGGTGCACCTGGTGGCCGACGAGGCGCCCGCCGACGACCCCGTGGCTGCGGACGCAGCCCCGGCCGCGGGCCCGGTGGCGTGCGCCACGCCGCCCGGCGGGCGCTGGCTGGTGCTGCGCGCCTTGGGCCCGGCCAGCGCCGCCTGCCTCGCCGCCTTCGCGGCCCCCTGGCCGGAGTCGCCGGCGTGAGGCCGGGCGGGGCGCTGCGTGCGGCGGCGGGCGTGCTGGGTGCGCTGCTGTTGCTGGCCGGTGCGCGGCTGCCGGCGTTGCGCTCAGCGCCGCTCCCGGCGCTGCCCGGCCGCGTGCAGGCGGTGGACGAGGCCGGCACCGCGCTGGCGGGCGCCGAGCTGCTGCGCTGCGAGCGGCGGGCGCTGGGCAGCGGCGTGCTGGGCGCGCGCACGCCGGTGCTGGCCACGGCCGATGCGCAGGGCTGGGTGACGCTGCCCGGCGAGGCGCTCGACGTGCGCGCCGACCCGCCCTTCGCCGTGCGCGCGCCCGGCCACGCCCCGCGCCTGCTGGCGGCGCTGGGGCCGGGCGACCGCCTTGCGCTGTTCCCCGCCCAGCCGCACGGCAGTCGCGTGCGCTACGCCGGCGGGGCCACGGCCGCGGGCGCGGCGCTGCTGCTGGTGCCCGTGGGCGCGCCCAGTGCCGTGGCGCTCGAGCTGCGCGCCGACGGCGAGGGACGCTTCCAGAGCCCGTGGGTGGGCCCGGGCACGTGGCGGCTGGTGCTGGAGCGCGCGGCGGGCCGCGGCCTGGTGCTGGGCGGCCTGCGCAGCGGCGACTGGCCCGGCGAGGTGCGTGCGCCGCAGGGCAGCGGTGTTGCCGGGCGCCTGCTGGACGCGCTGGCCAAGGGCACGCAGGGCGCCGCCGGCGTGCGCGTGCGGCTCGTGCGCCTGCCGCGCGTGGAGGCGAGCGGCCCGGCGCCGGAGGCCACGAGCGACGCCGACGGCCGCTTCCTGCTGGGGCCGCTGGAGCCGGGCGTCTACGAGCTGGCGCTGCTGGACGCGGACTGGCGCTTCGACCAGCCCGAGGCGCGCGTGGAGGTGCCCGAGGGCATCACGCGCGAGCAGTCGTGGTACGTCATGCGCCGGCCCCAGCTGCGCTGCCGCGTGCTGCGGCTGCAGGGCGAGCCGCTGGAGGGCGCCAGCGTGCGGCTGCTCTATCCCGAGGGCGTGGCGGTGCCGCCGGCCCAGCCGCGCAGCGCTCCGCCGGTGGCCGTGGCGACGGCGCAGGGCTGGGCGCTGCTGGAACGCCTCGAGCCGCTGCCGGGCGTGCGCCGGCGGCTGACGGCGCCCGGCCACGCACCGCTGCTCTCCGAGCCGCTGGAGGTGGGCCGGCAGGGCGTCACCGAGGCCGGCGCCTACCGCATGGAGGCGGGCTTCCGGCTCGAGCTGGAGGTGCGTGACCCTGACCAGCGCCCGCAGCCGGGCGTGCGCGTGCTGGTCGTGCCCGCCGCGCCTCCCGACGTGGCCACGCGCCCGGCGTGGGCGGCGCTGGCACGTCGCGGCGAGACGGGGGAGGGCGGGCTGCTGGAGCTCGACCACCTGCCCCCGGACGACGCGCTCGTGGCGCTGGAGGCGCCCGGCTGCGTGCCCACGCTGCTGCGCGTCAACCGCCCCGCCAGCGGCGGGGCGCGCAAGGAGCGCGTCACGCTGGCGCGCGCGCCGGCACTGGCGGGCGCGGTGCGCGACGCGCTGGGCCAGCCGGTGGCGGGCCTCGCGGTGCGGCTGCGCGCGCCGGGGCTGGAGGCCGGCGAGGTGCCCGGGGCCAGCACCGACGCGGCGGGCCGCTTCGAGGTGCGCGACCTGCGCCCGCGGGCCTACGACCTCGAGCTCTGGCGCGGGCCGCAGCTGCTGCTGACGCGCGACGGCGTGCTGCCCGGCGAGGCGGCGCTGGAGCTGGTGCTGCCGCCGCTGCACGCGCTGCGGGGCAGCGTCGCGGGGCTGCAGGCGCAGGGCCCCGGCGCGCTGGCGCTGCTGGAGGCGCAGGTGGTGGAGGCCGACGGCACGCTGCGCTGGCGCAGCATGGCCCAGCAGGCGTTGCCGGCCGGGCTCACGCTGGCGTGGTACGCCTTCGAGGGCCTGGCTCCCGGGGCGTACGCGGTGCGCGTGGCGCAGGCCGGGCGCGACACCGACGCGCTGCCGGCCACGCTGGAGGACCGCGACGTGGACCTGCCGCAGCTGGTGCTGCCGGCGCCCGGCAGCGTGGCGGGCAGCGTGCTGGACGTGGCCGGGCGGCCCGTGCTGGGGGCCACGCTCACGCTGGCCCGGCTGCGGGCCGACCTCGATGCGCCCGCGCTGCCCGGCACGCCGCTGCGCGCGGCCAGTGACGACCGCGGCCAGTACCTGTTCCCCGCGGTGGCGCCGGGCCTGTGGCGCATCGAGGTGCGCGAGCCGGGGCGCGGCAGCGACCTCGAGGTGCTGCGCGTGGAGGAAGGCGAGGCGCTGGTGCTGCGCGACCTGCTGGTGGACGGCGGCGGCAGCATCGAGGGCGTGGTGCGCGACGGGCGCGGCCAGCGCCTCGATGGCGTGCGCCTGCAGGCGCGGCGCCTCGATGCCGATGCCGAGCCCGAGGAGACGCGCACGCGGCCCGATGGCGGCTACGCATTGCTGGGGCTGGCCCCCGGCACCTGGCGCGTGCAGTGCCTGGAGGGCGTCTACGGCAGCGTGCGGCGCGAGGCCCTCGTCGAGGTGCAGGCACGCGAGGTGGCGCGGCTGGACTTCGAGGCCGCCGGCGCCGGCAGCATCCTGGGCCGCGTGACGCGCGACGGCACGCGCGTGGCCGGGGCCAGCGTGCGGCTGGAGTGGCTGCCTCCCGAGGGGCTGGCGCTCGCGCGCGTGGAGCGCGCCGTGACCGACAGCTATGGCGAGTTCCGCGTGGACGGGCTGGCGGCCGGGCCCTACCGGGTGCTGCTGGAGGATGGGGCCACGCGCACGGGCGGCGAGTGCTGGCTGGAGGAAGACGACCTGCTCGAGCTCGACCTCGAGCTCTGGGAGGGCCGCGTGCTGGGCGAGGTGCGCGACGTGGAAGGCCGCCCGGTGCCCGGCGCGCAGGTGGAGGCGCGGCCCTCCGTGCCCGTGGCCGGCGAGCTGGCCTCGCGGGCGCGCGCCGGCGCCGACGGCGCCTTTGCGCTCACCGGCCTGCCTGCCGGCCGCTACGACCTGCGAGCGCGGGCGCGCGGGCGCGCCGAGGGCGCCTACCGCGGCGCTCCGGCCGAGCCCCCCGGCGTGCAGCGCCCGGTGATCGTCACCGTCGGGCGCGGTGGCCAGGTCGAGGTCGAGGTGCGCGGGCCCAGCGGCCGCCCGGTGGGGGGCACGCGCCTGTCGGTGACGCTCGATCCCGGGCAGGAGCAGTCCACGCTGGAGGCGGTCACGGGCCCCAGCGGGCGTCTCACCCTCGCGGGCGTGCCCGCCGGCGAGGTGCGCGTGAGCGCCTACGCGCGCGACGTGGGGCGTGCCTCGGGCACCGTGCGCGTGGGCGAGGGCGAGACGCGCACGCTCGAGCTGCGCATCGAGGCCCCCGGCAGCCTGCGCCTGCGCGTGCTGGGCGAGGGCGCCGACCCCACCCCGCGCACGCGCATCGACGTGGTGGCGCTGGCCAGCGGCGAGGTGGTGGCGCGCCGCCGTCCGCTGCAGCCCGACTGGTGGAGCCTGCTCTTCGGCCGCGAGGCCGGCAGCGGCCTGCTGGTGCTGCGCGACCTCGCCCCGGGCGACTACGAGCTGCGCGTGAACGGCGGGCCGCGCTACGAGCCGGTGCGCACCACCGTGCGCGTGCACGCCGGCGAGGCCACCGAGGCGGAGGTGCTGCTGCCCAGCGCCCGCTGAGCGCCCGGCGGCCGGCCGGCGCCGGGCACGGTAGGCTGGGGGCACGCGCCTCGCGTCCGGCCCGTGGAAGGGCGACGCGCGTCCCGCACCCCGGCGTGGCCGCCACGCCCTGCCGCAGGAGCCATGGCCGAGCCGCACGACGAGGACGCGGACTGGATGCGCCGGGTGGCGGCCGACGAGCCGCGCGCCTTCGAGACGCTCGTGGCCCGCACGCTGCCGCGCCTGCTGGGCTTCCTGCGCCGGCTGGGCGCCGACCCCGCCAGCGCCGAGGACCTGGCGCAGGAGGTGTACCTGAAGGTCTACCGCGCGCGCGCCGCCTGGCAGCCGCGCGCGCGCTTCACCACCTACCTGTTCCACCTGGCCCGCAACCAGTTCATCGATGCCTACCGCCAGCGGCGCAGCGCGCCGCCCAGCGTGTCGGCCGATGCCGCCCGCCCCGGCCCGGCCGGGGGCGAGGACGCCGGCGCCAGCCTGGCCTCGACCTTGCCCGGCCGCGAGGCCGGGCCGGGCGAGGGGCTGGCCGCGGGCGAGCTGCAGGCGGCGCTGGCCGAGGTGCTGGAGGGTCTCGACCCGCTGCCGCGCGAGGCCTTCGTGCTGGCGCACGTCTGCGCGCTGCCCTACGACCAGATCGCCGAGGTGCTGGGCGTGCCGGTGGGCACGGTGAAGTCGCGCGTGCACCACGCCACGCAGGCCGTGCGCGAGGGCCTGCGCCGGCGGGGGCTTGAACCGTGAGCCGCCACCTGCGTTCCCCCTGGCATGGGCCGGGCCCCGGCCTTGCCCCGGGTGCGCCTGCACCCGGGGCCGGTTTCCCTAACTCCTTTGCTCCCAAGGGCTTGAAGCCTTGACGCAGCGTCCGCCGTCCAGTCCTGGCTCCGTCCCCGGTCCGGGTCCCGGTACCGGTCCCGGCAAGGCTGCCGGCAGCGGTGCCGGCGCGGGGCCCGTGCCCGGGCCGCTGGGCGGCCCCGCGACGGAGGGCCGGCTGCTGGACCTCGCGCTGGGCGGGCTCGAGCCGGCCGAGGCAGCACGGCTGGAGGCGCAGGTGGCCTCCCAGGGCGGCCTGCGCGCGGAGCAGGAGCGCCTCGTGCGCCTGCGGGCTGCGGCCGCGGCGCTGGGCGAGGTGGCGCCGCCGGCCGGCCTCTCCCAGCGCATCGCGCTGCGCGTGCGCGACCAGGTGGCCGGCGAGGAGCGCGTGGCGCGCCGCCAGGCGCAGGGCGTGCGCTGGGGCCTGAGCCTCAAGGCGCGCGTGCGCCTGCTGCTGGCCTCGGTGGCCGTGCACCTGCTGCTGCTGGGCTGGCTGGTGTTCGTGGAAGACCGCGACACGCCTGCGCCGCCGCGTGGGCGCGTGGACGTGGCCTTCGTCGACCCGCGCGAGCGGGTGGCGCCCGAGGCGGGCGAGACCTTCGAGCCGCTGGACCTCGGCCCGGTGGTGGCGGCCGAGGACATCCCCGACGACCTGCTGGTGGGCGTGGACCTCGAGGCCGGCGCGCCCGAGCCGCAGGTGCGCGTGGCCGAGTACCCGCAGGCGGTGCAGTTCGGCATGCTGGCCCGCTCGCGGGCCAGCGTACGGGCCCAGCGCCTGGCCCGCGCCGGCTCGGCCCTCGACACGGGCTCGGCCGTGGCGCGCGGCCTGGCGGCGCTGGCCGCCCAGCAGCGGCCCGACGGCAGCTTCACGCCCGACCTCACCGGCGGCGGGTCGCGCCTGGGCCCGCTGGGCGTGACGGCGCTGGCCTGCCTGCCCTTCCTGGCCGAGGGACGGGGCAGCGCCGGGCGGCTGGGCGAGGGCCGCGATGCCGTCGTGGCGCCGGCCGTGGCCTGGCTGCGTGCGCGCCTGGTGGCGCCCGTGGCGCCTGCTGCACAGGCAGCGCAGGCGGCGGCGGGCGGCTCGCCCTCCAGCGACGACCTCGCGCTGGGCCTGCTGGCGCTCAGCGAGGACTACATGCTCACCTACGGCCGGCTGCCGCCGGCCGAGGCCAGCGCCCGCGGGCGCGAGGTGGCGCAGGTGGTGCGACGCCTGGCTGCGCTGCAGCGCGCCGACGGCTCGTTCGGCGGGGCGCCGGCGGCCTCGCTGTGGCCGCTCCTGGCGCTGGACGCTGCGGCCCACACCGGCCTCGCGGTGGACGTGCAGGACGCCGGCCAGCGGCTGGCGCGCTGGATCGCAGCCCAGCCGCGCACCGCCGAGGGCCTGCCGGCCGGCGCCGGCGGGCGTGCCGACACCGCGCTGGCGGCCGCCGAGGTGCTGGCCTCGCGCCTGCCGCTGGAGCGCGAGCGCGTGCAGCGCATGGCGCAGGCCCTGCAGGGCGAGGCGGGCGAGGGCGCGCCCTCGGCGGGCACGCTGGCCGGCGCGCTGGCGCTCT
The DNA here is from genome assembly GCA_046094945.1 of Planctomycetia bacterium. Classification (GTDB taxonomy): domain Bacteria; phylum Planctomycetota; class PLA2; order PLA2; family JAEUHO01; genus CAXQZU01. Next base: position 21,974 of record JBJTIJ010000213.1, read on the forward strand.
ACCGCTCGGATGCGCCGGCGTTCCAGCGCTGGAACCGTGCCGCCTCCGAGGCCCTGCTGCGCCGGCTCGGGCCCGCGGGCAGCGTGCTGCGCGGCGACCTCGTGGCCGACACCGCGCTCACGCTGCTGGCCCTGCAGGCCGCCTACCGCCTGTACTGAGCCGCGCGCTTCACTGAGCCGAGCGCTGCACGGAGCCGAGCGCCGTGCGCACAGCATGCACGGCATGCACGGCATGCACAGCGTGCACAGCGTGCACTGCGAGGCCCGCCGCGGCTCAAGGCGCCACGTGGCGCGCCGATCTACTGCTTGCTGCACTCGCGGTGGCGCTGGGGGAAGGCGCGCGCCCGGGGCAGCAGCGGAGGTGCGCCGATGGCTGCTCAGGGCTGCAACGAGGGGCGTGCGGTGCAGGGGATGCATGACGGGCTGGCCGCCGCGGGTGGCACGCTCCCGTGCCCGGCTGTCCCCAGCGCGAGCCTTCCCGCTCCCGTGACCGCTCGGGAGGGCAGTGCAAGGGCGCACGCCAGGCGGGCTGCGCCCGCAGCCCGGGAGGCCTGCGGAGGCCAGATGCTGGCCTCGGGCGAGGGGGGCGCCGCCTTGGCGCCGGCGAGCGGCACGGGGGTTGCGAGGCAGGGGGGTGGCCGCGCCCGCAGCCGGGCGCGGACGGGGCGCGAGTGCACCCCGCCCGCGCGCGACGCGGACACGGCCGGGGCCCGCCCGGCGCCGCCGGACGGACCGGAAAGGCCCGTCATGGAGATCCGCTTCCGCTGCCTCGAGGCCGGCCGGCGCTACTACGCCGTGCTCGTGCACGGCCTGGAGCTGTTCGTGGGCACGCGCCCCGAGTGCGATCGCTTCCTGGCGATCCACAACCGCAAGGTGGCCGAGGAGCAGGAGTCGCTGCGGCGCGTGCCGCGCGGCCGCCCTGCCCAGGTGCGCGTGTTCCGCACGCTGCGCGCCTAGCCCTGCCCGGGGCCGGCTGCCTGCCGCGCCCGACGCAACCGTGACGCAGCGCCCCTAGGCTGCGCGCCATGCCTTCCGGTGGCCTGCTGCCCAGGGTCGATGGCCGGAGCGCGTCCGTGCGTTGCGCCGGACATGCCGTCGCACGTGCAGCCGCAGGTGCAGGCGCCGTGCTGCTGCTGGCGCTGCTTGCCACGCTGGCCGGGCCGTCCCGGCTGGGTGCGGCCGAGCCGCTCACGCGCGCGCTGGGCATGCCGGTCCACGGGCCGCCGCTGACGACGCTGGCCGCAGGCGTGCTGGCGCGCTCCACCCACGTGGCCCTGGGCCGCGTGGCGCGCGTGCGGGACGTGCGCGGGCAGGCCGTGGCGCACCTGGGCGTGGAGCGCTGGCTGGGCCCGGCCGTGCCGCAGGCGGAGGTCACCCTGATCGTGGCGGGCCCGCGGCTGGGGCGCATGAGCTCCTCCCAGACCGTGCTGCCCTGGTTCCAGGGCGCCAGCGATGCCGCCTACGTGTTCTTCCTGTGGCGCCGCGAGGGGGGCGAGGCCTTCGATCTGGTCAGCTGCCAGCCGCTGGACAGCCTCGAGGGGCTGGAGCGCCTGCGCGTGCTGGAGGCCGAGGTGACGCTGTGCCCGCTGGCCGACCCGCAGGTGCGGGCGCGGCGCACGCTCGACCACCTGCTGGCCTGCCTGGAGGGGCGCGGCACCTGGACCCGCTCCTACGCCGCGCGCGAGCTGGGCACGCTGCTGGCGGCATGGCCCGCGGCCTTTGACGAGGCGGCGCGCGGCCGCATCGACCGCGCCGCCTCCAAGGCCACCGCGCCGGCCCTGCGCAGTGCGCTGGCCGCGCTGGCCCAGCGGCTGGAGGCCTTGCCGCGGACGGCCCCCGGGCCGCGCGCGCCCGGCGAGGACCTGCTGCCCGCGCCGCTGCGCAGCCCCCAGGCCGTGCCGGAGCAGGCCCGCGACGACGACGCGCCTGACGTGGTGCTGGCACGCCTCGACGAGGTGCTGGAGGGCGCCGGGGCACAGGCCCCGGAGCGGGCGGCGCTGCTGCTGCGCCGGCTGGGACCGGCCCGCCAGCGGCAGGCGGTGGTGGACTGGCTGGCGGCGGCCGGCCACGTGGCTGCCCTGCCGCTGCTGCGCGAGCACTACGCGCGCGAGGAGGCGCTGGAGGTGCGCGCCGCCATCGTGCGGGCGCACGGGCTGCTGGGCGGGGCGGCCGAGGTGGGCTGGCTGGCCGAGCGGCTGGGCAACCTGCTGCTGCAGGAGGCCACGCTGGTGGCGCTGGCGCGCCTGCGCCAGCCGGGCGCGCGGCGCGTGCTGGAGGACTTCGCCGCCGCCCGGCGGGGGGGCAGCGAGGAGGAGCGTGCGCTGGCCGAGCGCGTGGACCTGCTGCTGGACCCATCCTTCGAGGCGCTGCCCGGCGAGGCCCCGGCGCCGCGCTAGGCCTGCGCCGCAGGCACGCGACCGTCCCGGCACGCGCGCTGGCGTGGGCGCTAGCCCTCGCCTGCCGGCAGGCCCTGGGAGGGGCCGTCCTCGTCCCCGGCCTCGCCGGCGCGCCGCAGGCGCTCGTGGTCGGGCACCAGCGGCTGCGGGGCGCCCTCGGCGAAGACCTGGGCCACCAGCCCGTAGAAGGCCGCCGAGCTGTCGATGCGCTGGATCTGGTCGCGCAGGCGCCGCGCGCCGGGGAAGCCGGCGAGGTAGGTGCTGGCGAACTTGCGCATGTGCAGCACCGTGGTGCGCTCGCCCTCGCGCGCCACGCTCTCCTCGAAGTACTCCACCAGCACCGCACGCCGCTACTCGGGCGTGGGCGGGGGCGGGGCTGCGCCGTAGCGCAGCGCGGCGGCCGCGGCTGCGAAGATCCACGGGTCGCGCAGGGCGGCCCGGCCGATCATCACGCCGTCCACGCCCGCCGTGCGCACCATGTCCAGTGCGTCCTCGGCACGCACCACGTCGCCGGTGCCGATCACCGGGATGCGCACCGCGCCCTTCACGGCGCGGATGGCGGCCAGGTCGCTGCGCCCGCTGTACTGCTGCTCGCGCGTGCGGCCGTGCACGGCCAGCGCGGCCGCGCCGGCCTGCTCCAGCATGCGGGCCGCCACCAGCGACTGCTCGGTGTCGTCCCAGCCGGTGCGCATCTTCACGGTCACCGGCAGGCCCGAGCGGCGGCGCACCTCGGCCACGGCCGCGGCCGCGACCTCGGGCGTCTTGAGCATGGCGGCGCCCGCACAGCGGTCGACGATCTTGCGCACGGGGCAGCCCATGTTGATGTCGATGAGGTCGGCGCCGCGCTCGGCCACGCGCTCGGCGGCGCGTCCGAGCACCTCGGGATCGCCCCCGGCGATCTGCACCGAGGCCGGGCGCTCCTCGGGCGCCAGCTCGGTGAGGGACCACGAGCGAGGGTGGTCGCGCACCAGGCCCTCGGCCATCACCATCTCGGTCACTGTCAGGCCGCAGCCCAGTCGCTTGGCGATGCGCCGGAAGGCCAGGTTGGTGAAGCCGGCCATGGGGGCCAGCAGCAGCGGCGGGTCCACCACCAGCGGGCCCAGCGCCAGCGCGCCCAGCACGGGCGCGGGCGTGGCGCCTGCCGCCGGCGCAGCGACCGGCGGCGGGGAGTGGGGAGCGTGCTTCAATGGGGCCTCGGCCGGCCGTGGGGGCCGGCTGCACGACACGGTACCGCGCCATGAGCGAAGCCACCCCTGCTGCGGCGCGTGCACGTGCGTGGCGGTGGGCGGCGCTGCTGCTGTGCGCGCTGGGGGCGGGCTGCGGCGGCGAGGCTCCCGCGCCCGCCCCGCAGGCCCCGGCACGCTGGAAGGTGGAGCCCGTCGCGCCCGCGGCCAAGGCGCGCTACGCGCTGGAACGCATCGTGCGCGGGCCCGTGGCGCAGGAGCACCTGCCGCTGCCCGACGACCACGCCTGGGTGCTGGCCTCGGCGCAACGCGACCTGCTGGCCCTGCCCGCCGAGACGCTGGCGCTGCTGGACGACGCGGCCCTCGTGCAGCAGCTCACCGGCCCCGGGCGAGAGGACCTCAACCCCTGGCACAACCTGCTGCAGGTCCTGCCGGCGCTGCCCGGCGCCGAGGCAGGGCTGGTGCGGCGCTGGACGGAGCCGGCGCTCGCGCGCGAGGAGCCGGGCCTGTGGCAGCTGGCCGTGGGCTGCCTCGTGGGGCGGCCCGACCCCGAGCTGGCCCCGCTGCTGCAGGCCTTCCTGGAGCGGGCGCCCGGCGAGCGGCGCGTGAGCCGCGAGTGCGTGCGCGCGCTGCTGGCCCGCCCCGCGCCGTGGCCGATGCGCTGCGTCGAACAGGTGCTGGCCCACGGCTCGCCCGAGGCGTGGCTGGCCTGCGGCGAGGGGGCAGGCGGGCTCGACGAGGCCACGGGCGTGCTGCCGCCGGCCGTCGCCGACGCGCTGGCCTGGTGGGCGCTGCTGGCCGAGCAGGCCGGCCCGCGGCCGGCCACGGGCGCGCCCCGCCTCAAGACGCTGCCCTGCACCGAGGCGGCGGCAGAGGCGCATGGCCCGCCCGAGCGCCGGGCCGCCGAGGTCGGCGACGGGCGCGGCTGGCTGGCGGCCGACCCCGCCACCTGCGCCGTGCAGCCGCTGCTGGCGCTGTTCACCACCGGGCTGGAGCCGGCCACGCGCGCCACGTGCGAGCTGGCCCGCCAGCGGCTGCCCGGCCCGCGCGCGGCCATCGAGGCCGCGCGCGGCTGCCGCGACCCGCTGCGGCGCCTGCAGGCCGAGCACTGCATGCTCGAGGCGGGCGCCGACCTGCCGGTGGCACAGCGGGTGGAGCAGACGCTGGCCTTCCTGGCGCGTGCGCGCGACCCGGCCGCGCCGCCGCTGACGCTGGCCCTCGTGAGCGAGGCGGTGGGCAAGCTGCCGCCGGGCGACGACCCGGCCGGCGAGGCCTGCCTGCTGCGCGTCGTGCGCGAGGCCGAGCCGCTGGCGGACCTGATGCTGCTGGTGGAGGGGGCGCACGCCCGCCTGCTGGCCGCCGAGCGCGGCGCCGACGAGGCGCTGGTGCTTGGCCTGCTGGGCTCCACCGAGCCCGCCCGGCGCGGCCTGGGCCTGCACCTGGCCCAGCGCGCGCGCAAGGCGCTGTTCCTGCCGGCCGTGCGCGCGCTGGCCGGGCGGGGCGACCCGGCGCTGGAGCGCTCGGTGCAGCGCGCGCTGTTCCTGCTGGTGGCGGCGCCCGGGGCGCCGGCGGCCGAGCGCGCCCGCTACGTGGACGAGCTGGTGGCGCGCATCGAGGCCGGGCCCGACTCCTCGCTGGTGACCGAGGCCCCCGGCCTGCTGGTGCTGCCGCCCGAGGGGCCGGCGGCGCTGGCGCGCAGCCTGCAGCAGAGCCCGCGCGCGGCGCTCTACGCACGCTCGCTGCGCAAGGTCGATGGCGTGCTGCCGCGCGCGGTGGCCGAGGCGCTGGCCGACCGGCTGGGCCCGCAGCTGGCGCCCGGGGTGCGCTACGACATCTGCGTGGCGCTGTGGCGCAACGCGCCCGCGGAGGCCGCGCCCGCGTTGGCGGCAGCCCGCGCACGGCTCGCGCCGGCCGACCGGCCGGCCGTGGACGTGGTGCTCGAGGCCGTGCGCCACCGCGCGGCGTTCCTGCACGAGTGAGACGTGCGCGCGTGCGGCGCGCGCGAGGGCATGCCGCGCGGCGCGCCGCCCGGTGCCGCCGAGGCCTAGTGCAGCCGCGGCACCGTGGCCTGCGCGTAGATGTGGTAGGCCGTCAGCGCGCTGTAGCCGAGCAGGGCCAGCGCCATGGCCAGGCGTCCCAGCGGCCAGTTCTTGTGCAGGCACAGGAAGCCCATCGCCAGGATCGTGAGCACGGTCTTGATGAACACGAAGGCGCGGTCGCCCAGCGCAAGGGCGGCGAGCATGACCGGGTTGGCCTCCTCGGCCCCGCGGCGCAGCAGGTCGAGCGTGAACCAGGCGTCGAAGAGCGAGAGGGCCAGCACGGCGGCAAAGGCCGTGACCATCCACGCCCCGGGCCGGTCCACGTACTGGTACGGGCGCTCGCCGTCGCGCCGCCCGCCACGGCGCCGCCCCACGAACAGGAAGGGCGAGAGCAGGGGCGTGCGCCCGCGCCGCCCGCCGGCGGCACGCTCCGCGCCTTGGGCGGCCCCGGGGGCCTGCGCAGGGCTCGCTGCGGCCGGCGCGTCGCCAGGCTGGACGGCAGGCGGCGCCGGCGGCCCGCCGGCCTCGGGCAGGGGCTCGCTCATGGCCGGCTCGCGCAGGCGGCCCGCGTCAGCGGGTCACGACGCTGCCGGGCTGCGGGCGACGCAGCAGCCAGATGGCCAGGCCGGCGAAGAAGAGGGGCACGCACAGGAACTGGGTGGTGGAGACCAGGCCGTCGACCCGCATGCCGCGCGCCTGGTCGTCGGCGCGCAGCACCTCGATGCCGGCGGTGCCAAGGGCATACAGCATGAGGAAGGCCCCGGCCACCCGGCCCGGGTGGGGCGAGCGGCGGGCCAGCAGGGCCCGCAGGCCGAAGACCACGAGGGCATGCAGGCTGTGGTAGAGCTGCGTGGGGTGCAGCGGCACGCCCAGCGGCTTGGCCTGGCTGCCCGACTCGAGCGGGAAGGTGACCGCCCAGGCCAGGCCGGGCGCCTCCTTGCCGTAGTCCTCGCCCGACAGGAACGAGCCCACCCGGCCCAGCGCCAGCGCCAGCGCGGTGGACATCGAAAGCACGTCGAGCATCGACCAGCCGCGCAGCTCGGGATGGCGCGGCAGGTACCAGGCCAGCCACAGCAGGCCGGCCAGCAGGCCGCCCGCGAGGATCAGGCCGCCTTCCCAGATCTTGAACAGCGCCAGCGGCTCCTTGGTGACCTCGGCGTAGTGGCTCAGCCCGTAGAGCAGGCGCGCGCCGGCGATGCCCAGGAACAGCAGCGCGAAGCACACGTTGAAGACCTGCTCGCGGTCGGCCCCCAGCAGGCGTGCCGCCCGGCGCCGGGCGTGGAAGGCGCCCAGCAGGAAGGCCAGCACGATGAAGGTGCCGAACGCGTAGATCGACACCGGGCCAAGCGACCAGAGGACCGGG
>JBJTIJ010000214.1:0-4551 GCA_046094945.1 Planctomycetia bacterium
CCGGAGGCTCACCGCATGCGCGTCCCGTCCCGCCGTCTCGTCCTGCGGCTGGCGCTCGTGGCGCTGCCGCTGCTGGCGCTGGGCAGGCCCGTCTTGCGCCCCTGCATGGCGTCGCTGGCCAGCTCGGCGGCCAGCTCGCGCGCCGCGGCCCCCGAGAGGCCCGCCAGCGGGTCCTCGTCGCCCTCGGCGGCGCAGGGGCGCAAGACGGGCCTGCCCAGCGCGCGGCGCCACGAGCGCCAGCCGCAGGACGAGACGGCGGGACGGGACGCGCATGCGGTGAGCCTCCGGGCAGGGCGCCGTTCTACCCCGCGCGCGCCGCGCGTGCCTCGTAGCACAGCGCATGGATGGCGCGACCCGCCTCGCGCCAGCGCCGCTCGAAGACCGTGGCGCGCTCGCCCGGGGGCGGCTCGCGCCAGCCGGGCGCCGGCAGGCAGTTGGCCAGGCGCGGCTCGCCGGCCAGCACCTCCAGCATCTGCTCGACGTAGGGACGGCTGTCGGTGACCACCTCCAGCCGCCCGCCGGGCACGAGGCTGGCAGCCAGCGCGGCCACGAACTCAGGGCCCATCATGCGGTAGCGCGCGTGGTGCTTCTTCGGCCACGGGTCGGGAAAGTGCACGTGGTAGGCCGCCACGCGCGCCGGCGTCAGGAAGGGGCCGATCACGTCGGCCGCCGGGCGCCACACCAGCCGCAGGTTGGGCAGCGCGCCGGCCAGCGCCAGCGTGCGGCGCACGTAGCGGTGCACGCGCTTGCTGCTGTACTCGATGCCCAGCCAGTTGGTGCCGGGGTGCGCGCGCGCCGCCTCCAGCAGCCAGTCGTCCTCGCCGGGCCCCACCTCCACCTCGAGCGGCAGCCGCGGGTCGGCGAAGGCCGCGGCCACGCCCCGGCCGCCCAGCCAGTCCTCCCAGATCGTCTCCAGCGGACGCAGGGGCGCGGGCATGGCCCCGTCCTACCGCAGCCCGGCGGCGCCGGCGAGAGGATCTGCCCGCGCACGGCCCGCAGCCGGGCCGGCCCGGCGCTAGCGCCGCGGCACCTCGAGGCCGTGGGCGCGCAGCGCCAGCTCGACGCGGTTGCGCACGCCCACCTTGGCGTAGACCGACATCAGCACGTTCTTCACCGTCTTCTCGACGATGCCCAGCGAGGCGGCCACCTCGCTGTTGGCCAGGCCGCGCGCGACGCCCTCGGCCACCTGCGCCTCGCGCAGCGTCAGCGGCCAGCGCGCCTGCAGCGCGCGCACGCTGGCCTCCACCCGGCCCGGCGCACGCATGCTGCGCAGCACGCCCACCCAGCCGGTGCCGCGGCGCCGCACCTCGATGACGATGTGCGCCACGCGCTCGTCGGCACTGGGCCAGTCGACCTCTTGCTCCTGCGCCGCGCGCGTGGTGCGTGCGCGGTCCAGCAGCGCGGCCAGTCGCATGTCGAGCAGGTCGGGCAGGCGCACCTCGGCGGACGACGAGCTCGCGCCGGGCAGGCCCAGCACCATGCGCGCGGTGCCGTTGGCGTACAGCACGCGGCGATCCTGCCCCAGCAGCACGAGGCCGCGCTCCACGTCGGCATCGACCGCGTCGCGCAGCAGGCGCTCGAAGTCGCTGGCAGCAGGAGGACGCTGGCTCACGCGGTGTGCTCGCCATCACGCGCGCGGTGGCCGCGCGCACGGGCCCAGCATCGCACGGGATCGACGCACCCGGGCACTCGCACGCAGTCCTCGGACCGGCACCAAAGCCCTAGGTTCCCGCAGGTCGGCAGGGACGTTACCGGCTCGCCACGCGCGGGCGCCACGCGAGCAGCAGTGCACCGAGCAACGCGCACGCCGCCACGCTCGCGAACAGCACTGGAAACCCGGTGACCGGTCGCAGCAGTCCCGCGGCGAAGGGCAGCAGCGCCGCCGCCAGCGAGGCCACCGCCATGCCCAGCGAGAGCGCCGGCGTGGGATCGTGCGCGCCGGCCACGCGCATGAGCTGCGGGCCGTGGCAGGTCTGGCGCGTCGAGAGGTAGGCGCCGGTGAGCGCGGCCACCGCGAGGAACGCACCCTCGCCCTGGCCCGTGCAGGCCAGCGCGCCGGCCAGCGCGATGCACACGCCGCCGGCCGCGAGGCCCACGCGCGGTGCGAGGCGGCTGCCCGCCGCCGCCACCACCAGCGCGCCGGCCAGCTGGGCCGCGGCGGCCGCGGCCGTGAAGCGCCCGGCCGCCTGCGGGTCCAGGCCGCGCACGTCGAAGGCCATGTCGCCATAGTGCGCCAGCACCACCCAGCCGGCCACCACCAGCAGGTCCACCAGCAGGAAGCGCACCAGCGCCGGCTGCCCGCGCGCGGCGTGCGAGAGCCCGCGCAGGTAGGTGCCCAGCGGCTGGCGCGGCTGCGCGCGGCCGTCCACCTCGCGGATCCACAGGAAGGGCACGCCGCCCAGCACGCCCACGGCCGCCGCCACGCCCCACAGCAACAGCCACTGCGCGTCGGGCTCCAGCGTCGAGCGCAGCACCCCCTCGGCCACCAGCCCGCCGGCGATGCCGCCGGCGCGGTTGACCACGAACACCAGCCCCAGCACGCGCGAGCGCTGCCCCTCGGGGAACAGCGCGCCGATGAGCGCCAGCCAGGCCGGCATCAGGAAGCCCATCGAGAAGGCGAAGAGGCCCATGCCCAGCAGCGCGCCCGTCGCCGAGGCGCTCTCGCCGTCGCCCAGCGCGCGCGCCAGCAGGATCACGGGCAGGTAGAGCGCCCCCGTGATGACGTGGCCCCAGACCACGAAGGCGCGCCGCCGCACCAGCGGCTGCACCCACCACGCCGTCAGCAGCATCGCCACCGCGCCGGCCAGCGAGGTCACCAGCGTCCAGGTGCCGAGGAACGACTCGTCCGCGCACAGGTAGCCGCGGAACGAGGCTGGCATGGCCGACTCGATGGTGAGCGCGCTGGCAAAGCCCCAGAGCAGCTCGGGCACCGTCACCGCCAGCAGGTTGCGCAGCGTGGCGCCCTGCGGCCCGCCCGGCGCCGCCGCCGCAGCCGCCGCCGCGGGCGCGGGCGCGGCATCCGGGCGCGGCAGGGGGAGGGGCTCGGGCATGCCACGGTCCGGCGGGGGCGCGCCACCCTACGCGCGGGCAGCCACGCAGCGGGAGCTCGCGGCGCCCGCTGCCGGGCGCAGGCGGCCGTACAGCCGGCGGGCCGCACGCGTACCACCACGCCGGCGCGCAGCACGCCGGATCGCAGCCAGCCGGCGCGCACCCAGCCGGAGCGCACCAACCCGCAGCGCACCAACCCGCAGCGCACCAAAGGGAAGGGCCGCCCCCGGATGGGGACGGCCCTCAGTTGGTAGCGGGGGCGGGAGTCGAACCCGCGACCTCCAGGTTATGAGCCTGACGAGATACCACTTCTCCACCCCGCGTCGGTGTGGAGCGGGGAAGGTACCGCAGGCCGTGGGGCCGTGAAGGAAAGGCCGGGGGGACGGCCGCGGGCTGCCCTCCCGCGGCTAGTCTCTGCGCCCATGGCGCCCGGCTGGTCCGACGACGGCCCCACCCTGCCCCGCGCGCTGCGCTGGCTGGCCTGGTCCATCCCGCTGGGCCGGCCGCTGGGCGTCGAGCTGCGCGCCTACGTGCTGGGCCTGCTGCTGCTGCCGCTGCTGATGCTGCCGCTGGACTGGGTGGCAGCGCTCGCGCCCGGGGCCGCGGTGGCCTACGTGGCCGGCGGCGTGCTGGTGGTGCTGCTGGCGACGTGGCTGCACGAGCTGGGGCACGCCTGGGCCGGCCGCCGCCACGGCGTGCACACCACGCGCATCGTGCTCTCGCCGCTGGGCGCGCTGGCGCACATGGACGCGCCCGCGCCCAGCCCGCAGGCCGAGCTGCGCATCGCGCTGGCCGGGCCGGCCACGCACCTGGCATGGCTGGCGCTGCTGTGGCCGGCCAGCCGGCTGGTGCCGTGGGAGCCCAGCGTGGGGCCGCTGCTGCTGCACCACGCCGTGGCGCTGCACCTGGCCCTGCTGGCCTTCAACCTGCTGCCCTGCTGGCCGCTGGACGGCGGGCGCGTGCTGCGCTCGCTGCTGGCGCGCCGCCTGCACCCCAACCGCGCCACGCTGTGGGCCGCCCACGTGGGCATCGTGGGCGCCGTGGCGCTGGGCGCGCTGGGCGTGCTGCGCGGTGGCGCAGGCGGCGGGCTGCTGCTGGCCCTGGCCATCACCAACCTGCTGGCCTGCCTGCAGGCGCGGCGCGAGGCACGCCACGCCGAGGGTCCCTACGGCGCGGCGCGCGCGCCGTGGGAAGCCGACGGCGAGGCCTGGAAGCGCGGCACGGACAGCCGTGACGTGGAGGTGCTCGAGCCGCCCTCCTCGTGGCGGCAGCGACGCGCTGCCGCGGCGCGCGAGCGCGCCGAGCAGGCCGAGCAGCACGAGCTGGACGCGTTGCTGGCGCGCGTCTCGGAGGTGGGCCTCGCCGGCCTCTCGCCGCGCGAGCGCGAGCGGCTGGCCCGGCTGGGCGAGGCGCGCCGCCGCCGGCGCGAGGCGCCCTAGCCGCGCCGCCGCGCCCCCGTCGCAGGCCGGGGCGGGGCAGGCTTGGGGCAGGACAGGGCGGGAC
>JBJTIJ010000215.1:0-2137 GCA_046094945.1 Planctomycetia bacterium
CCGGCGCGCGAACACCTGCGGGGCCTCGAAGCACTCCAGCCGTGCCGTGCGGCACGGGTCGCGCGGGCTGCGCGCCGTGCGGTCCAGCGGGCGGCCGTCGGCATCCAGCAGCAGCAGCAGCGGCAGTCCGCGGCCGGCCACGCGCTCGTAGTCGTCCGAGGCCATGAAGTCGTAGTTCAGGCGCACGCAGGCGAAGCGCTCCATGAGCGCCGCCACCTCGGCATCCGCGAAGGTGTGCAGGTCCAGGCGCTTGCACCAGCGGCACCAGTCCGACTCGAAGAAGACCAGCACCGGCCGCTGCTCCTGCCGCGCCTGCTGCAGCGGCGCGGCCAGCCCGGTGGCGAAGCGCCACGCCGGCTCGGCAGCGGCACGCGGGCGCGCCGGGTCGATGCCGGTGGCGGCGCGCAGCGGCTCGGCCTCGGCCTGCAGGCGCGCGGCCCAGGCCAGGCGGCGTGATCGTGGTGCCGGCGCTGATGACGCTGGCGGGCCTGGACATCCGCATGGCCACGGGCACGTCGATCGCGGTGATCGTGCCGACCATGGCGGTGGCGCTGTGGCGCCGCGGCCTGCAGGGGCACGTCGACTGGCGCCTGGCCGCGCTGTGCGCGGTGGGGGCCGTGGCGGGCGCGCTGGTGGGCGCGCACCTCGCCGGCGTGCTGCCGCCGCTGGTGATCCGGCGCTGCTTCGCCGGCTTCCTGGCCGTCGTGAGCCTGTGGCTGTTCCTCGGGCGCTAGGCGCCCGGGACTGGGCTGGGGCCTGGGCTGCGGCCTCTGCTGGGACCTGCGAGCGGCCCGGCGCCGGCGTGCGTGGCCGGCGGCGCGCGGCTAGGCGTGCACCGGGATGTCGTGCGTGGCCACGAGGTGGCGCATCTTCGGCAGCAGGTCGTCCACCATCGCGCGCAGGTCGAAGTCGTGCTTCCAGCCCCAGTCGCGGCGCGCCAGGCTGTCGTCGAGCACCTTGGGCCACGAGTCGAGGATGGCCTGCCGGCGCGGGTCGCTCTTGAAGGTGATGCGCGCCGCGGGGATGGTGCGGCGCACCTCGGCGGCGATCTCCTCGGCCGTGGGGCTCATGGCGGCGATGTTGTAGATGCTGCGCGTGAGCGTGGACTTGGGGGCATCCATCAGCTGGATCACCGCGCGCAGCGCGTCGGGCATGTACATGAACGGCACGCGCGAGCCGGCCGACACGAAGCACTCGTAGGCGCCCTTGCGCAGGCCGTCGATGAACATGTAGAGCGCGTAGTCGGTGGTGCCGCCGCCCGGGATGCCCGCGTTGATCAGGCCCGGGAAGCGCACGCCGCGGAAGTCGAGCCCGTAGGCCTTCTGGTACCACTCGCCCAGCAGCTCGCCGGCCACCTTGGTGACGCCGTACATCGTGGTGGGGCGCATCGACACGTCGTTGCCCACCGGGTCGGGCAGGCCCGGCCCGAAGGCGGCGATGGTGCTGGTGAAGAACACCTGCTTGACGCCGAAGAGGCGCGCGGCCTCCAGCACGTGGCAGGTGCCCTCCATGTTCACGGCCCAGGCCTTGTGCGGCACGCGCTCGCCGGTGGCCGAGAGGATGGCCGCCAGGTGCAGGATGCACTCCGGCGCGGCCTGCTTGACGGCGTCGTAGACGTCGCCGGCCAGCGTGATGTCGCCGCGCACCCACGCCACGCCCTCGGGGCAGCCCTGCGGGCGCGCCGCCAGGTCGAGCACGGTCACGCGGTCGCCGCGCGCCACGAGCAGGGGGATGAGGTCTGTGCCCACCTGGCCGGCGGCACCCGTGATGAGGATCTTCATGGCGTCATCTTCCCCCGGCGGGAGCGTCACCCCAAGGCGGCAGGGCAGCGCCGGCGCGCGCAGGGCTGCCGGCGTGCCGCCGGTGGCCGCAGGTCCCGGGCGGGCCTAGGCGGGCCCGGCGAGCGAGGCCCCGCCGGCCGGCGGCAGGGGCGGGTCGTAGCCGACGGTGCCGAGCCCGCCGGCACCTGGCCCGCCGGCACCCAGCCCGCCCGCACCGGGCGCGCGGCCCGTGAGGTGCGCACGCATGCGCTCCAGCAGGCCCGTGGGCAGGTTCACCGGCCTGAGGCGCTGCACGACCTCGATCGTGTCCTCGTAGCTGCCCAGCAGCGCGAGGCAGTTGGTGCACTCGTGCAGGT
>JBJTIJ010000216.1:0-1277 GCA_046094945.1 Planctomycetia bacterium
CCGCCCGAGGGGTGCAGGTGGCCGTCCCGGTAGCCCGCCTCCACCTCGGCGCGCAGCGCGTCCTCGAAGGCCAGCTGCCCCTCCAGGCGCCGCGCGAGCGCCGCGGCAGTGGGCGTGGGCACGCCGCGCAGCACGGCCAGCGCCTCGTGCAGCGCTCCCACGCCCACCAGGGCCGTGGCCAGTGCCTCCACGGCGCTAGCGCCCGCGCCGGGAGCGGGTGCTGCCGCCAGCGCGGTGCGCAGCGCGGTCCAGCGCGGCGCCAGCAGGTTGTCCGGGCGCTGCCGCCAGGCGGCCGGCACGGCGGCCTCGAGCGCCTCCAGCAAGGCCGGCCAGCGGCCCAGTCCGGCCAGCAGTCGGCGTCGCTGCCCCTCCAGCGGCACGGGCCGCGCTCCCGCCGCCAGGGCGCGCTCCACGGCCTCCAGGGCCTGCGCCGGCGAGCCCAGCGCCTCGACGTGCATGGCACGCAGCGCCTCGGCCTCCGGATTGCGCGGGTCGAGCACGCGCAGCGTGGCCTCCCACTCCGCACGCGTCACCAGCGTGCCGGGCTCGCGCAGCAGGTCGGCCAGCCGGCGTGCCAGCGCCTCCGAGCGCGGGGCCCGGGCCAGCGCGCTGCGCAGGGCCTCGCGCGCGAGCGGTGCACGCCCCAGCCGCCGCAGCACCTCGGCTTGCAGGGCGGGGCCGCGCGCGTCGTGCACGGCCAGCGCGCTGGCCACCACGCCGGCCGCCAGGGCCTGCTCGAGCTCGCCCAGGTGCACGTGGGCGCGCGCCGCCAGCAACGTGGCCTCCAGCGCCACGAAGGGCGGGGCCGTGCGCGCGAGGCGGCTCGCCTCGCCCAGCACCTGCACATGCTCGCCCAGCCGCGCCAGCGTGTGCGCAAGCGCCAGCTGCAGCCACGGGCTGGCCTGCCTGCGCAGGGCAATGCGCAGGCGATCGCAGGTGGCGGAGGCATCGGGCTCCAGCAAGGCGCCCAGCGCCAGCCTCAAGGGCGAGGCAGGCAGGCGTTCTAGCGCCGCGAGCACGGCCGCCCGCCCCTCGAAGGCCGGCGCCAGCTGCACCCACAGCCAGGCCACCTCGGGAGCCGCCACCTGCGGCGGCCGCTCCGCCCGCAGCCGCTCGAGGGCCGCGCGGGCGTCCTGCGCCCTGAGCCAGGCCCGGGCCTCCACGACGGCCGCAGGCCAGGCTCCGGGAAACGCGGCACCGCCCGCAGCCGGCGGCTCGGCCTGCAGCGCCCGGGGGGCCCCGCCCAGCGTGCCCAGCGCCAGCAAGGCCACCCACAC
>JBJTIJ010000217.1:0-1126 GCA_046094945.1 Planctomycetia bacterium
CTTCTTGGCCGCCTGCTTGGCCTTGGCGGCGCGCTCGCGCTCCAGGCGCGCCTTCTCGGCGGCCTTCTTGCGCTCGGCCTCCGCCTTCTTGCGCTTCTCCTCGGCCTCGCGCTTGCGGGCCTCGGACGCCTTCTTGCGCTCGGCCTCGGCCTGCTTGCGCTTCTCGTCGGCGGCGCGCTTGCGCTCCTCGATGGCCTGCTTGCGGGCCAGCTCGGCCTGCCGCTTCTTCTCGAGGGCATCCTTCTTGCGCTGCTCGATGAGGGCCAGGCGCGCCAGCCGCGCCTCCTCCTCCTGCTTGCGCTTGAGCTCCTGGGCGAGGCGCTGGGCCTCGAGCCGGGCGGCCTTCTCGCGCTCGGGCAGCTCCTTGCTGCGGCACTCCACCAGCAGCCGGCAGAAGGGGTGCTTGGCGTCGAAGTCCTTCTCGTAGAGGCGTGCGCAGGCGCCCGCGATCCAGGCAAAGCGCAGGCGGTCGGCGGGCTTGACCAGCTTCTCCACCGTCTTGCGCCGGCTGGCGGCCGTGGCGCCCTTGGGCATGAGCTCGAGGCGCTCGAGCAGGCGGCGCTCCAGCGGCCCCATGGCCAGGCAGTCCTTGCCCACGGCCAGCTGGAACAGCATGGCCGCCGGCCCGCCGGCGGTGTTGGGCAGCTTGTTGGCGAAGCGCTCGAGGTCCTCGGGGTCGCGCCCGCGCAGCGGCTCGAGGTCCAGCCCGTGGGTCTGGTCGTAGACGTCCTGCAGGGCCATGCGCACGTCCCAGGCGGCCTGCGCGCGCACCTCGGCGGGCACGAACTCCTCCAGCGCCTTCTCGATCTCGCCCTTGCCGCTCACGCGCAGCTCGTTGAAGTCGAGGTAGCCCTCGCTCAGCGAGCGGATGGCCTCGCGCGCCCGCGCCGGCGTGGTGTGCTGCGAGAGCACGGCCACCAGCAGGTGGTCCAGCAGCGGGTCGTCGAGCCGCTCGAGGTGCACGGGCTCGCCGGCCAGCGGCTCGAGCGCGTCCAGCACCTCGGAGAGGCTGGGCTTCTTGCCCGTGGGACGCGGGAACATGGGCACCTTGGCCCCCGGGGCGTCGACGGCTGCGTTCACGGGACCTCCCCTGCCAGCGGCAGGACGCGGGGCACGGGACGGCGGC
>JBJTIJ010000218.1:0-3563 GCA_046094945.1 Planctomycetia bacterium
GCACGCCCTGCGGCGCGCCCCACGCCCACCCCCACGCCCTTGAAGGCGACGGCTCCTGCGCCCGTCTCGAAGGCGCCGGTGGCTCCGAAGCCAGCGCCTGCTCCGGCGGCCGTGCCCGCCCCGAAGGCAGCACCTGCTCCCACGTCCGCGAAGCGGGCAGGGCCCGGCCCCGCGGCGGCGCCGGCCAAGCCCGCCTCGACGCCGCCGGCCAAGGGCGCGGTGGCGGCGCCGGCGCGCCCCAGCGAGCGCCCGCCCGCGCCGCCGGCGCGGCCCGCGGTGCCCAGCCCGGGCCTGCGCCACGAGCGGCCGTGGATGAAGCCGCCGGGCAAGTGAGCGACGCCCGCGAGCAGCCCCTGCCGAGCCAGCCCGTGACGCTGCTGGCCGGGACACGGCGCCTGGAGGCGCTGGTGGATGCGCCGGCGGGCGCGCCGCAGGGCGTGCTGGCGCTGGGCCACCCGCATCCCGCCCACGGCGGCCGCATGGACCACCCCGTGCTGGCCTGCGCGGCACGCCGTGCGGCGGCGCAGGGCCTGCTGGTGCTGCGCTGGAACTTCGGCGGCGTGGCCGGCAGCGAGGGCGACCGCCAGGACCTCGAGGCGCACAAGGACGACGTGCGGGCCGCGGCGCGCGAGGCGCGCCGGCGCGTGCCGGCCGGCCCGCTGCTGGGCGGCGGCTTCTCCTACGGTGCGCGGCTCTTCGCCGCCGTGGTCGACCCGGCCACGCCGGAGCGTGCGCCCTTCGCCGGCGGCCTGCTGCTGGCCCCCGCCACGCACGTGCCCAGCACGGCCCGCGACTTCGGCAACCTGCTGCTGGGCCGGCCGCTCGCCGACGCGCGGCTCGACCCGCGCGCGGTGCAGCGGCTGGGCGCGCTGCCCGTGCCCTGCGAGGTGCTGGTGGGCGAGTGCGACGTGGTGGCGCCGCCCGGCGTGCTGCGCGAGGTGCTGGCGCCGGTGGCGCACCTCGAGGTGCTGCCCGGCCTCAACCACTTCTTCAGCCGCTCGCTGGGCGCCGGCACCACGGCCTACGACCTGCTGGAGCCCGCCCTGGACGCCGCGCTGGCGCGCCTGCGCGCGCGGGTGGGCTAGGCGCATGCGCCCGCGCGGCCACGACCGCGAGTCGTCCTGCGGCGTGCCCTTCCCCGGGCGCAAGCTGCCGCGCGAGCAGTGGTCGCGCACGCGCGTGGGGCTGCGCGGCGAGGGCCCCTTCGACTGGGCGGCCGCCTTCGGGCGCGAGGCCCCGCGCGTGCTCGACCTGGGCTGCGGCAACGGCCGCTTCGTGGTGGGCTCGGCGCTGGCCCGGCCCGGCATGGACCACCTGGGCATCGACCTCGTGCCGCCGGCGGTGCGCTTCGCCAGCCTGCGCGCCGGGCAGCGCGGCCTGGCCAACGCCAAGTTCGGCTGGGGCGACGCCACCGCCTTCCTGCAGGAGCGCGTGGCCCCCGGCTCGCTGGACGAGGTGCACCTCTACCACCCGCAGCCCTACTACGACGCCGGCCGCCACGTGCGCCGCCAGCTCACGCCCGCCGTGCTGCAGGCGGTGCACCGTGCCCTGCGCCCCGGCGGCCTGTTCGTGCTGCAGACCGACAACCCGGCCTACGCCGGCTACGCGCGCGAGGTGCTGCCCAGCCTCTTCGCGGTGCGCGAGCACCCCGCGCCGTGGCCCGACGCGCCGCGCGGGCGCACGCTGCGCGAGATCGTGGCGCGCGCGCAGGGCCTGTCGATCGTGCGCCTGCTGGCCACGCCGCTCGCGCTGGCGCCGGGCGAGGTGGACGCGCGCGCCGCCGCGCTGCCCGAGCCCACCTTCGACGCCCAGCAGGGCCGCCCGCCCGTGCGCCGCCCGCGTCGCGCCGACGGTTTGCGCCCCTCCGACGGCTCGCGCCACGCCGACGGCCGGCGCGGCCCGCGCCCGCCGCCGCGCTGAGGCGCACGGACGGCCAGTGCGCGGCGCGGGCAACCATCCCGCGCACTCAACCCGCCAGGCTGTCACGCGCGCTCGGCGCGCCCAGCCCTGCTGCGCGCCCAGCGCGCCAGGCTGTCCCTGCTGCGCGCTCAGCGCGCCAGGCTGTGCTGCGCGTCCTCGCCCGACATCACCCGCTCGCAGTGATGGCAGCGGAAGCGGTACGGGTACTCGCCCTGCCGGTGGAACACGGTGCGCACCGCCTCGCTGCGCGTGATGCAGGTCGGGTTGGGGCAGGCCAGGATGCCCTCGATGCGCGCGGGCACCTCCAGCACCTGCTTCTCGCTCACCGCGCCGCGGCGCACGATCGACACCGTCACCTGCCGGCCCAGCAGTGCCAGCCGGTCCAGCTCGCGCTTCTTGAGCACCAGGCCCTCGACGCGCACGATGTCCTTGAGGCCGTGGCGCCGGCTGGGCACGTTCATGCCCACCGTCACCGGGCCCTCGCGCGGCAGCTGCAGCAGCGCCAGCGCGCGCGTGGCGCTGCCGGCGGGCAGGTGGTCCACCACCGTGCCGTCGGTGAGGCGGAAGGCGTCGTCAGGCTGCGCCGGCATGGCTAGAGCGGACGCCCCCCCAGCACGGCGTGCAGCAGCGCCATGCGCACGGTGACGCCGTTGCGCACCTGCTGGAAGTAGAGCGCGCCGGGGTGCGAGTCCAGGTCGGGGTCCACCTCGTTCACGCGCGGCAGCGGGTGCAGGATCTTGAGCCCGTCGCCGAAGCGCGCCACCGCCTCGCGGTCGATGCGGTAGGAGGTGCGCACCTTCTCGTAGTCGGCCGGGTCGGGGAAGCGCTCCTTCTGGATGCGCGTGACGTACAGCACGTCGGTGCGCTCGATGTCGGCGAGGCTGGTGGCCTCGGCCACCACCTTGCCGCTGGCCGAGAGCGACTGGCGCAGGTCGTCGGGCAGGCGCAGGCCGGCGGGCCCCACGAACTGCATGCGCACGTCGAAGTGCAGCAGGGCCGTGGCCAGGCTGTGCACGGTGCGGCCGTAGCGCAGGTCGCCCATGAAGGTCACCGTCAGGCCGTCGAGGCGGCCGGTGGCGCGGCGGATGGTGTAGAGGTCCAGCAACGTCTGCGTGGGGTGCTGGTTGCTGCCGTCGCCGGCGTTGAGCACCGGCACGCCGGCGGCCTCGGCGGCCAGGCGCGCCGCGCCCTCCAGCGGGTGGCGCAGCACGATGGCGTCGCCGTAGGCGGCCACCACGCGCACCGTGTCGGCCAGCGACTCGCCCTTGCTGCTCGACGAGATCTTGGCGTCGGCAAAGCCCAGCACGCCGCCGCCCAGCCTGAGCATGGCGCTCTCGAAGGACAGGCGCGTGCGCGTGCTGGGCTCGAAGAAGAGCAGGGCCAGGATGCGGCCCTCCAGCGGCAGCGGCCGGGCCAGCTCGCGCTCGCCACCGGCCACGCCCACGAAGTGCTGGGCCGCCTCGAGCAGCCAGAGCATGTCCTCACGCGACATGTCGTCGGCCGAGACCAGGCTGCGGCCGCGGAAGGGACTGCGGCGCGTGGAGGCGGCCTCGCTCATGCCGATGCAGCCACCCTACGGGAGCGGCCCACGCGCACCAAGCCCGGCCGGCGCGCCGCGCCCGACAGCCGCCCGGGTGCTTGCC